>JAFOEH010000182.1 GCA_017380275.1 Alistipes sp. | reverse complement strand
GTGCCAAGCGATAAGGAAGCGGCCGGGGTGGTACTTGTAGTACTCAACCTCACCTGCCACGGGCAGCCAATTCATATGGATGTTGGTGACAGACATAAAGATTGAAATCTGCAGCATATCCTGCTTCAGATACTCATCCTCATAGACAACCTCAGTCACAACCACGCGACCATCGCAGGGAGAGAATACCAGCTCCGGATCGTGAATCTTAACACGACGAGGCTCGCGGAAGAATGCGACGATAAAGAGCCAGAATGCAAAGAGAATAGCGGCGCTGGTGATGAGCAGGCCGGTCTCCTCCTCGTGGCTCTGCATATAGTAGATAAGTCCCCATAATACCAAGAACAAAAGTCCCGATGTGGCAATTATCTTATAGCCTTCCTTGTTGATTTTCATATATTTTGAGTTTTAAGGTTTCTTAATTTATACATAGTACAAGATAGACAAATACGAACGGAATCGAGAGGATCAGCGCATCGAAGCGATCGAGCCATCCTCCGTGACCGGGCAGGATGTTTCCCGAATCCTTAACATCGACCGAACGCTTGAAAAGCGACTCGACCAAATCGCCGAATACTCCCGTTATGGCGGCAATCAGAGCCATACCAATCCATATCGCAATATCTCCATCGACGACCTTTGCCGCGACATATCCCATAGCCATTGCGCCGAGCAAGCCACCGAAAAATCCCTCCCACGACTTCTTTGGCGAGATGCGCTCGAAGAGGCGGTGGCGTCCGATCGTAACACCGAACAGATAGGCGAAGACGTCATTGGCCCAGATGATGAAGATGTAGAACAACACCACCCAGGGCTTCCACTCCCCTCCGCCGAGCAGCATCGGAATAAAGTAGAGAAGTGCCATAGGCATAGCAACATACACCACTCCCGTAATCGTTGCGCCAATGTTGGCGATGGGGGTTGGACTCTTACGGTAGAGCTCGCAAATGAACATTGTCGGCACAAGCACCATAAAATAGAGCAGGAGTCCGACCATAATGGTAACATATTGCATCTGAAGCGACTGCTTGTCTAAAAGCCACATCAGCACAAATGCCACTGCGACGATAGCCGCACCAGCTGCCAAGCCAAGAAGACGCTGAGGCGAGTAGCCCGCCTTCTGCGCCATACGGTAGAATTCCCACTCACCGCCGAGCGTGATAAGCAGAAGCAGTGCTCCGAAGCTCCACTTCGACCAGAGGATTGCGCCCAGCACCACAATGAGCAGGACTGCACCGCTCAGGGTTCGCACTACGAAGTTCTTCATTTTACTTCCCATAGGTTACTCGTTTTTGGTGGTGTTGGTCTCCTCTTTCTTAGGTTGTGCTGCGGGGCCGAGTATCGGCTCGATATCCTCAGCATAGATGGTCTCCTTCTCAAGCAACAGGTCGGCCATCAAGTTTATCTTGTCGTTATACTGCTCGATAATCTTGCGAGCGCGGTCGTAGGCCTCCTCCAGGATGCGCTTAACCTCACCATCAATCTCCTCGGCAGTCTTCTCGCTGAAGGGTTTGGTGAATGTATCACGCGTGCCCGAAGCATCGTAGTAGCTAATCGGACCGACCTTCTTGCTCATACCGTAGAAGGCAACCATAGCGTAGGTAAGTTTGGTAGCACGCTCCAGGTCGCTCAACGCACCTGCGCCCAATGTGCCGTAATTCACCTCCTCGGCAATACGGCCACCGAGCAGACCTGCCAGCTTCGCCTCCAGGACCTCGTTGGTAACGTGCACTCGCTCCTCGTCGGGTACCGACCACGTTGCACCGAGGCTATTACCGCGCGGAATGACGGTAACCTTCAGCACGGGATCGCACTCCTTGAGCAGCCACATAACTGTTGCGTGTCCAGCCTCGTGGATAGCCGTAGCACGGCGCTCGGCCTGGGTCATTGTCTTGTTGCGCTTCTCCAAACCGCCGACAATGCGGTCGATGGCAGCCATAAAGTCGTCGCGCTCAACCTGCGACTTATTGTTTCGGGCAGCAATAAGAGCCGCCTCGTTGCATACGTTTGCGATATCGGCTCCAGAGAAACCCGGCGTCTGCTTGGCGAGAAACTTACGGTCGATATCCTTGTCGAGCTTGATGTGGCGCAAGTGGACATTGAAGATCTCCTCGCGCTCATTCACATCAGGCAGACCTACGTCAATCTGACGATCGAAACGGCCTGCTCGCATCAGCGCCTTATCCAGAATATCGGCACGGTTCGTAGCAGCCAGCACGATAACACCCGCGTTGGTCTGGAAGCCATCCATCTCGGTAAGCAACTGGTTGAGCGTATTCTCACGCTCATCGTTGCCTGAGAATCCTGCGTTCTTGCCACGGGCACGACCGATGGCATCAATCTCGTCGATAAAGACGATGCAGGGGGCCTTCTGCTTGGCCTGCTCGAAGAGGTCTCTCACGCGCGAAGCACCCACACCGACAAACATCTCAACGAAGTCGGAACCTGAAATCGAGAGGAAAGGCACATTTGCCTCGCCCGCTACGGCCTTGGCCAGCAGTGTCTTACCCGTTCCCGGAGGGCCTACCAAAAGAGCACCCTTGGGAATCTTTGCTCCCAGCTCACGATATTTGTCGGCCTTACGGAGGAAGTCGTAGTATATCAGCCCCTAG
>JAFOEH010000181.1 GCA_017380275.1 Alistipes sp. | reverse complement strand
GTTGCAGAATCTCACCTCGTCGATTGCCTTTTTGCGTAAGCGTATGCTCGACATAAGGAGTGGAATTAAGCTCTCCATCCCGGCTGTTATAGGAAATGTGGTGGGCTCGCTCGTCGCCAGCCAGATCAACGATTCGATATTTAAGATATGTATGACGGTTGTGATGACCACCGTATTGCTCTATATGATCTTTGACAAGAGTCACAAACATCCTAATATTCACGGTGGCCATCCGCTTGTGGTGCGTTGGTGGCACTACCTGCTGTTCTTGTTTATGGGATTCTACGGCGGTTATATCTATGTTGGTTTGGGTTATGTAATTCTGGCTGCTACGATATGGCTGATGGATCTGGATATTATCACCGCCAACGTGGTGAAATGTTTTATTATATTTGTCGCTACCCCATTCTCGCTCATCATCTTTATAATCAACGGTCAGGTCGATTATGCCTATGGCTTATGGCACGGATTGGGAAATGTCGTGGGTGCGGTTCTGGCATCTCATTATGCAATGTCGTGGGGCGTAACTTTCGTGCGATGGGCAACGCTTGCAATCATTCTGGTATGCTTTGCCGATCTTATTGGAATTATCTCGTTGCAGGATATGTTGTACGCGATTTTGATGTAGAAGGCTTTGTGAGGGATATTTAGATGAAATTCAAAGAGGAAGATAAGATAGTTGTTACGGGCGCGCGCGTCCACAACCTGAAGAACGTGGATGTGGAGATTCCACGCTACTCGCTGGTCGTCATTACCGGTCTTTCGGGCTCAGGTAAGTCGTCGTTGGCCTTCGATACAATCTATGCCGAGGGGCAGCGCCGATATATGGAAACCCTCTCGACCTATGCCCGTCAGTTTGTCGGTTCTATGGAGCGCCCCGATGTGGATAAAATCACGGGGCTTAGTCCCGTCGTCGCCATCGAGCAGAAGACCACGAATAAGAATCCCCGCTCGACCGTCGGTACCGTAACCGAGATTAACGACTTCCTGCGTCTGCTCTATGCCCGTGCATCGCGTGCCTACTCGCCTATTACCGATGAGGAGATGGTGCATTACACCGACGAGCAGATCTGTGATTTGATACTCAAGGGTTTCGATGGCCGCAAGGTGGCATTTATGGCTCCCATTGTCAAGGGACGCAAGGGCCACTACCGTGAATTGTTCGAGTCGCTGGCCAAGCGCGGATATATCTATGCCCGCATCGATGGCGAGGTGCGTGAGATCACGGCTGGTATGAAACTCGACCGCTACAAGATCCACACAATCGACCTTGTGGTGGATCGTATGCGCATTTCGTCCGACGCTGCCGAGCGTGTTATGACATCGCTCAAGGAGTCGATGCGTCAGGGCAAAGGTACTATGGCTTTGTACGATTATGAGACCGATGGCTTGCGCTACTACTCGCGTCATCTGATGTGCCCCTCGACGGGAGTTGCGTTCGAAGATCCTGCGCCTCACACCTTCTCTTTTAACTCGCCACAGGGCGCTTGCCCGCGCTGTAGTGGTCTCGGTACGGAGGCTGTCTTTGATCGTGATAAAATCATTCCCGACCAGAATAAATCACTCC
>JAFOEH010000024.1 GCA_017380275.1 Alistipes sp. | reverse complement strand
TTTTTCCGGCGATAGTCCGGACATTTTATCTGATAAATAAGAATAGTCTTCTGTGGTTATATTACCTAATAAAAGATAGTCTGTACTGATTTCAAGAGCAGCGCAGATTTTTATCACATTTTCCGGTCGAAGTGCTTTTTTACCTAATTCAGCGGCCAGAAGAATATCATCGATAGCGTGGCCGAGCAGGTATTTGCCGAGCGTAATGACCGTATCGACTACCTGGTGGGTACGATGATTGAGGTTCCTCGTGCAGCCGTTACGGCTGATCAGATTGCCGAGGTTGCCGAGTTCTTCTCATTCGGCACGAACGACCTGACGCAGATGACTCTCGGATTCTCACGCGATGATATTGCCAAGTTCCTGCCAACGTACCTCGATAAGGGTATTCTGAAGAACGACCCCTTCCAGATCCTGGACCGCAATGGCGTGGGCCAGCTCATCCGCGAGGCTGTGATGAAGGGACGTGGTACGCGTCTTGACCTGAAGTGTGGTATCTGCGGTGAGCACGGTGGTGAGCCCTCGTCGGTGGAGTTCTGCCACTATGCAGGCCTGAACTATGTGAGCTGTTCTCCGTTCCGTGTGCCTATCGCACGCTTGGCAGCAGCGCACGCGGCTTTGAATCAGAAGTAAATATATCGTTGATATAGAATTCGTAAAAAGGTGCTAACTCCATAGGTTGGCACCTTTTTTTTGCAGTTTTTGTGTGAAATGGCAGATAAATATTACCTTTGTGGTAATATGGCTAACTATCGTAAGTTTGTTAGGTTATGAGTAATGTAGCAGAATTTCTTTCGGCAGACCATCCGACGGCCTTTTCGTTTGAGGTGTTGCCGCCCGTCAGGGGTAAGAGCATCGAGCAGGTTTTCCGCTCGATAGACCGTCTTATGCCCTTCAATCCAGCATATATAAATATCACAACACATCGCTCCGAGGTGGTATATCGTGAGGTTGCGGAGGGCGTTTTCCAGCGTACCTTTGAGCGCCGACGCCCCGGCACGGTGGCCATCGCTGCCGCGCTAAAGGGCCGATATGGCGTACCTGCGGTGCCGCATCTGATTTGTAGCGGATTCTCGAAGGCTGATATCGAGAATGAGATGATCGATTTGTCGTATCTCGGAATCACCAATCTGCTGGTGTTGCGTGGCGACAGAGCCAAGGGCGAGAATCGTTTCACGCCCGTTGAAGGAGGACACGAGCACGCCGTGGAGCTGTGCCGTCAGGTGGAGGATTTCAATCGTGGTGTACTGCTCGATGGTGAGGAGCACGAACCTCTGCACCGCTTCTCTTTCGGCGTGGCGGGTTATCCCGAGAAGCACGAGGAGGCGATGAATATAGATATGGATATCGAGTTCCTCAAGGCGAAGATTGATGCGGGTGCGAAGTATGTCGTTACGCAGATGTTCTTCGACAATAAGCGATATTTCGAGTTTGTGGAGCGTTGCCGCGCTGCGGGAATTACGGTGCCGATCATTCCGGGCCTGAAACCCCTCACCTCGCTTACGCAGCAGGCCCTGCTGCCCAAGACCTTCCACATCGATTTGCCGATGGAGCTGGCGCGAGAGCTATGTCGTTGCCGCTCAAACGAGGATGTGAAGGCACTCGGTGTAGAGTGGGGCGTGCAGCAGGCGCGAGAGTTGAAGGCGGCGCGTGTGCCGAGTATTCACTTCTACTCGATGAACGCAACGGCGAGTGTCGAGGCGATTGCCAAGGCGGTCTATTAATCCAAAATCAGGAAAATATGGCAAGGTCCATTAGAGATATACTTCAGCAACGAATCGTGGTACTCGACGGAGCTATGGGAACGATGATTCAGCGTGAGGGGCTGCAGGAGGCAGACTTCCGCGGTGAGGAGTTCGCTGCTCACGGCGGTGCGCTCAAGGGCAACAATGAGATGTTGGTGCTGACGCGCCCCGATCTTATTGCTGCGATTCATCGCGCATACCTCGATGCGGGGGCGGATATTATCTCGACCTGCACCTTCGGGGCGCAGGCAATCTCGCAGGCGGAGTATGGTGCAGAGCACCTTGTGCGGAGGATGAACCTCGCAGCGGCGCAGCTGGCTCGCGGTGAGGCCGAAAGATTTATGGCGGAGAATCCGATGAGGGAGTGCTTCGTTGCGGGTTCTGTCGGCCCGACGGGAAAGACGGCCTCGATGTCGCCCGATGTGGATGATCCGGCACGCCGAGCGGTCGACTTTGATGCGTTGTATGAGGCTTACTGCGAGCAGATTGATGCGCTCGTGGAGGGTGGCGTGGATCTGTTGCTCGTCGAGACGGCTTTCGATACACTCAACGTCAAGGCGGCACTTGCGGCGGCCGAGGCAGTGTTTGAGTTAAAAGGACGCAAGCTGCCGATTATGCTCTCGGCAACGATTGCCGATGCCGCAGGACGAATGCTGGCGGGGCAGACGCTGGAGGCGATGATGGCCTCGGTGGGGCACGTCGAGCTGCTGTCGGTGGGACTCAACTGCTCGTTCGGAGCGGAGCAGATGATGCCATATTTGAAACAACTCTCCGATGCTCCCTACTATGTGAGTGCCCATCCCAATGCGGGAATGCCCGACCAGATGGGGCAGTACGACCAGACACCCGAGCGTATGGCTCGATGGGTGGAGCAGTTTGTGGAGCAGGGGTTGGTGAACATTGTGGGTGGCTGTTGCGGAACAACACCCGAACATATACGCCTTATATCACAGGCAGCGGCCCGCGCCGAGAAGGTGCGACAGCCGTCGGAAAAGAGTGTGAAGTGGCTGGCAGGATTGGATGCCTTCGCAGAGCAAGGGGCGTTTATCAACGTGGGCGAGCGATGCAATGTGGCGGGAAGCCGAAAGTTCCTGCGACTTATCAGCGAGCAGAAGTATGACGAGGCGTTGGCCATAGCGCGTGCGCAGGTGCGCGACGGTGCGATGGTGCTGGATGTGAATATGGATGATGCGATGATTGATGCGCTTCAGAATATGGTTCACTTCCTGAATCTTATGGCCTCCGATCCCGAGGTGGCGCGACTGCCGTGGATGGTCGATTCGTCACGTTTCGAGGTTATCGAGGCGGCGCTGAAGACGATTCAGGGTAAGGCTATCGTCAATTCGCTCTCGCTCAAGGAGGGTGAGCAGCGATTCATTGAGCGTGCCCGCCGAGTGAAGGAGTTGGGTGCGGCGCTGGTGGTGATGGCCTTCGATGAGCAGGGGCAAGCGACCTCGTTCGAGCGAAAGGTTGAGGTGTGCGAGCGAGCCTATCGGATTCTGACCGAGGAGGTTGGCTTTGAGCCGCGAGATATAATCTTTGATCCCAATATCTTAACCATCGCAACGGGTATGCGCGAGCACGATGCTTATGCGCTGGATTTTATCCGCGCGACGGAGTGGATACATCAAAATCTGCCGGGGGCGCGTGTGAGCGGTGGCGTGAGCAACCTCTCGTTCTCGTTGCGTGGAAACAACTACTTGTGCGAGGCGATGCACGCTGTATTCCTCTACCACGCAATCCGTGCGGGGCTGGATATGGCTATCGTGAATCCCTCGACGAAGGTGATGTATGATGATATTCCCGATGCGCTGCGTGAGGCACTGGAGGATGTGGTGCTATGCCGCAGGGAGGATGCAACGGAGCGACTTATCGCAATGGCCGAACAGTATAAAGGTGCAGTGGAGCAGACCGTGAAGGTCGAGAATAGGGAGGCAGTACCCTTGCAGGAGCGACTGATGACGGCTCTGCAACGAGGCGAGGAGGAGCATCTGGAGGTAGATTTGCAGCAAGCACTTATGGAGTATGCTTCGCCGACGGAGATTATCGAGGGCCCGCTGATGGAGGGTATGACGCTCGTGGGAAGGCTCTTTGGCGAGGGCAAGATGTTCCTGCCGCAGGTGGTCAAGACAGCCCGCACGATGAAGCGAGCCGTGGAGATACTGCGTCCGCACATTGAGCAGCAAAGCTCGGGTGGCAGCAGCGCAGGACGTTATCTTGTTGCGACTGTCAAGGGCGATGTCCACGACATTGGAAAGAATATAGCTGCGGTGGTGCTGGCGTGCAACAACTTCGAGGTGATTGATCTGGGAGTGATGGTCCCCTCGGAGCGAATCGTCGAGGCGGCCCAGCAGCATAAGGTTGATTATATCGGCCTAAGCGGATTGATCACTCCGTCGCTCGATGAGATGTGTCGCGTGGCAAGTGAGCTGAAGGCAGCGGGTGTGAGTGTGCCGCTCTTTATCGGCGGTGCGACGACGTCGGCTCTGCATACGGCTGCGAAGATTGCGCCTCTGTATGATGGGCCTGTGTTCCACCTAAAAGATGCGTCGCAGAACCCGATCTTAGCTTTAAGATTGTCGGGACGCGAGCGTGAGCAGATAATCGAAGAACTATATGCCGAGCAGCAGCATCTGCGCGAAGGGTTGCAGGTGCAGAGCCGCGGCGAGGAGGAACTGAAGCGACCGGTGATTGATTGGTCGAAGGAGCAGATCGTGCGGCCGACTTTTTTGGGCGTTCGGGAGTTGCAGATTGAGCTTGAGCAGGTGCGACCCTATATAAATTGGATTCACTTCTATAACCTCTGGCGCGTTAGGAAGTGTAGTGCCGAGGCCGAACAGATCAGATCGGAGGCCGAGCAGTTGCTCGATCGGATCGCCATCATCAGTCCGGCAGGGGAGTACTGGATGTAATCATCGTAATGGAAACGGAAATCTGCCAGCGAACCGTTGCGGATGCTGTTTATGTCGCCGTCGAAGCGGTTGTACTGGGC
>JAFOEH010000180.1 GCA_017380275.1 Alistipes sp. | reverse complement strand
GAAGGGCGACGACGAGGCGATGTTTATCGATATGGACTTCGTGCGCGCGCTGGAGTACGGTATGCCTTCGTGCTCGGGTATGGGTATCGGCATCGACCGTCTGACGATGTTTATGCTCAACCAGCCTTCGATTCAGGACGTGCTGTTCTTCCCCACGATGCGCCCCGAGAAGAAGGTTGTGGCCGACGATGTGGCTTTGTATGTCGAGGCCGGCGTTCCCGAGGAGTGGGTGGAGCCCCTGCAGAAGATGGGTTACATCACTCTGGAGTCGTTGCAGAACACCGCAACCAACGGCGGCGGCAAGCTCTTTAACGACCTCTGTGGCTTCAACAAGAAGAACAAGCTGGGCCTCGCTACAGCAGGCATCAAGGCGTGGATTGACAGCCGTAACGCATAATTAATAAGTTGATAATCAAAACTCCCAAGAACTCCCGATGAAAAAGTATATCGTCACTTTGCTCGCGTGCCTTGTGGCCATAGGCGCACAGGCACAGACAACGCTTAAATGGGTTGATGCCTCTACACTCGGCATCATCGGTCAGGCCGAGCCTACGGGCAAGCCCTACGACCGCATCAACACCGAAGAGCACCGCGTGCCCGAGAACTGCGTTACCTACTGCGGCTTCTCGACAGGTTTGGCTGTGATCTTTACCACCGACAGTCCCACCATCGCGGCACGCTGGACAACGTCGCAGTCGATGCCCGGAGTGAATATGTCGGCCATAACGCAGAAGGGCCTCGACCTCTACATCCGCGATGGAGAGGAGTGGGTATATGCCGGCGTGGGACGCCCCACAATCACCGCTGAGAAGCGCGATAAGCACGAGTACACCATCATCGCCAACGCCCCCACACAGACGAAGGAGTGCCTGATGTACCTCCCCATCTGGGACCGCGTGGAGTCATTGGAGATTGGCATTGAGCAGGGTAGCTCGATCGCCGCTATGGAGAATCCCTTCCGCCACAAAATCGTGGTTCACGGCTCGTCAATCACCCACGGAGCATCATCGTCGCGCTCGGGTATGACCTACCCCGCACTTATGGAGCGCCGCACGGGACTCTAT
Organism: Alistipes sp.; assembly: GCA_017380275.1. Next base: position 860 of record JAFOEH010000180.1, on the reverse strand, counting down.
ATGATTAACCTCGGTTACAGCGGTATGTCAACCCTGCAGGAGGAGTTTGCTCACTACCTGGCGCAGGTCGAGTCGGCCGACGCATTCCTGTTCGACACCTTCTCGAACCCCTCGGCAGAGGTTATCGAGGAGCGTTTCGACAAGTTTGTCGATATCATCCGCGAGAAGCACCCCACAACACCGCTGATCTTCACGCAGACCATCCGCCGCGACACACGCAACTACAACTCGAAGACCGAGGATTTCGAGTCGCGCAAGCAGGCTATGGCCGAAAAGAAGGTGCGCGAGCGTATGCAGCGCGATGAGCATATCTACTTCCTCGACTCGGAGGGTTGGATTGGCTACGACCACCTCGGCACAGCCGACGGCACGCACCCGACCGATCTGGGATTTATGCGTATGGTGGAGCATATGGAGCCGCAGGTTGTAAATATCCTCAAAAAGTACGGCATTAAATAAGAGCCTTGAGGCATAGGCAAGGTAAACCAAGAAATACACACAATACATTTAACAAATAAAAACTAAAAGAAAATGAGAAAGAAGATTGTTGCAGGTAACTGGAAGATGAACACTCTCCCCGCTGAGGGTGTAGAGTTGGCAAAGAACGTAGTGGCTGGTCGTGGCGAGGTTTGCGAGTGCGTGAACTTCATCGTATGCCCCCCCTTCACCCACATCTCACAGGTTGTAGAGGCTGTTAAGGGCTCTTCAATCGCTGTTGGTGCACAGGATTGCGCTACCGAGGCTAAGGGTGCTTACACCGGTGAGGTTGCTGCATCGATGATCGCTGCTTTGGGTTGCGAGTATGTTATCCTCGGCCACTCAGAGCGTCGTCAGTACTACGGTGAGACTTCAGAGACCTT
>JAFOEH010000023.1 GCA_017380275.1 Alistipes sp. | reverse complement strand
GTTGTAGCTGTTGTTCTGGCGCTGCGGCGTTGAGGTGGTCGTGGGTCGGCGCGTAGTGTTGTTACGGCCGATTGAGCCCTGCGAGCGTCCTGCGTTGCTACCCTGCGAGGGATTTACCGCCGCACCCTGCTGACCGCGCGTGCCCTGACCATAGGTGTTGCCAGAGTTGGGCGAGCGGTAGGGCGTTGAGTGTGCCGAGCCGCGATTGACAATCGACGAGCCGCGAGCGGGTGAAGCTCCATTCACGCGCGAGCCTGACTGACCGCGTGAGCCGTAGTAGTTACCACCGCGATACCAGTAGCCACCGCCACCGCTCATATCCCAGCGGGGAGGCATATGCAGGCCACCGATGTGATGGTGGTGAGGGCCGTAGTGGAAGCCGTAGTAGGGGCGCCACGGACGATATACGCCGCCCCAACCCCACCAGAGGTTAGTGCCCCAGCCGCCGTAGCAGATGTTCCAGTTCCAGTCGTACCACGAGTAGTGGGGGAAGCCCCACGACGAGTAGTAGAAGGGGTCGTAGAGGCCTGTGCTCCAGCCGTAGTACCAGGGCGAGTGGATGAGCATCGTGGCGTTGGTTGCGCCCCACGTTCCGAACATCGAGGTGATGTACTTGGGCTCAACCCACACCTGCGATCCCGACACCATCACGTTGTAGAACGAGGGGTCGTAGGCCGAGACGTAGAAACGGCTGTTGCCGTAGCGCAGATCGAAGTAGCTCGACGGCATATTGTAGGTGAGCGACTTGAAGCCGCGCAGACGACGTGCGTAGGCACTCTCGTAAGAGTCGGCCAGGAAGCTGTCGTAGACGTTGCCCGACGAGTAGCTGTCGCCATCGACGATGATCACACCGTCGCTGTCGGTGCGAGTATTATTTTGAGCTAGCTCGACACCCAACTCGGCGAGCTGCGCACGCCACTCGGCCTGCTGCGCTTCGGCCTCGGCGCGGCGCGCTTCAGCCTCGGCACGACGTGCCTCAGCCTCGGCCTTCTGGCGCTCGGCAATGGCCTGACGGTCGTGGATGGCGTAGAGATCATCGTAGGCGTTGCTCGACGCGGTGTAGAAGGTCGAGCTGCAGCCGCTGGCCGCGAGGGCCACCGTAGCGGCAAGGAGGATCATCTTAATGTTCTTCATAAGGCAGAGAGTTTTATTGTTCATACCCTTGTATTTTGCTTATATACGTTTCTGCGCTAACCTGTTGCGGTTCTTACTTCCGAAGGCCCACCTTGCGGCCTTAGGCCGCATTTGCAAGAGGGACAACCCAAGGCTGTGCGGAATTTGTATATAATTTTCTTTTTGTTTTTACCCATTAAACGGGACGGTAGCCAAAACCTTGCATCGTGGAGGCAACTTTTTTTGCTGCGGTCGTCGGTTTCTTCCTTTTCTTTAATATAAAACGATGAAACGCACCGTTTTAGTATGCCCCGCCGAGGGTTTCTGCTACATTCATTGAGCTTTTCCGCCCCGACGCCGCAAATCCCCAAGGCCACACTACCCGATTGTAATGCAAATATAATGAAAATAATGAATTTTCGGCCAAATGATACAATTATATTTCCCGCGCGCGAAAATAGAGACAAAAAAACAGCCCCCTTTGCAGGGAGCTGTTTCAGTATTTCCGAAAAATGGATAGCGAGCATCCGAAGCTCGGAATAATTCGTTTTGCGCGAGCTCGTTTGAAGTCGGTCGCCGATCGAAAAACCGCAGTTTGCTGGGCGCAAATGAGGATTTTGAGATCAAGCCGAATGCCGAACGAGCCGTGCAGGACGGATTATTATTACAAGCGAGCTTTGATAGCCTTCGACTCCTCCTCATATCCGGGCTTGTCGAGAAGAGCAAACATATTCTTCTTGTAAGCCTCAACACCCGGCTGGTTGAAGGGGTTAACGCCGAGGATGTAACCGCTGATACCGCAAGCCTTCTCAAAGAAGTAGATCAGCTCACCCAGAGCCTCCTCCGTAATTGCGGGAATCTCGATGCACATCTGGGGAACACCACCGTCGAGGTGTGCGAGCTGTACGCCCAGCTCAGCCATCTTGTTGATGTTAGAGAGGCGCTTGCCGGTGAGGAAGTTAAGGCCGTCGAGGTTAGCCTCATCAGCGTCAACCTTAACCTCGTGCTTTGCGTTAGCTACCGAGATGATGGTCTCAAACAGAGTGCGCTCGCCCTCCTGAATGTACTGACCCATAGAGTGGAGGTCGGCAGTCAGCGTAACGCTTGCGGGGAAGATACCCAGACCATCCTTACCCTCTGACTCGCCGTAGAGCTGCTTCCACCACTCGGCAACGTAGAGCAACTTGGGCTCGTATGAACCGAGGATCTCGATCTTCTTGCCAGCCTTGTAGAGCTCGTTGCGAACGATAGCGTACTGTGCGGCGATGTTCTCCTGGGCGGGAACGTCGGCAGCCGTAGCGGCCTCCATAGCCTGCGCACCTGCCACCAGAGCCTTGATATCGACACCGGCAACAGCCAGCGGCAACAGACCTACGGGCGTCAGAACAGAGAAACGACCACCTACATCGTCGGGAATAACGAACGTGGGATAGCCCTCGTTTGTCGCCAGCGTCTTCAGCGCGCCGCGAGCCTTGTCCGTGATGGCTACGATGCGCTCGGCAGCCTCGGCCTTGCCGTAGCGAGCCTCGAGCTCAGCCTTGATCAGGCGGAAGGCGATGGCGGGCTCGGTGGTGGTACCCGACTTAGAGATTACGATGGCGGCAACCGAGTAGTCCTTAACGGCCTCCAGCAGCTCGTGGGTGTAATCCTCCGAGATGTTCTGACCAGCGAAGACTACGGTGGGGTTGTCGTGCTTCTTCTTCAGGAACTCGAACGAGTTGCTCATAGCCTCGATAACGGCCTTCGCACCGAGGTAAGAGCCACCGATACCGATGCAGATAACTACCTCGGCCTTCTCGCGCAACTTAGCGGCCTGTGCCTCGATAGCTGCAATCTGATCGGCGTCGATTGATGAGGGGAGGTTCACCCAACCCAGAAAATCGTTACCTGCGCCCTCGCCCGTGTGGAGCAAGGTGTTGGCAGCGGCTGCTGCGGCGAGCATCTGCTCGTTGATTTCAACGCCACTCTTAGCGACGTTCAATTTGATCAAACTCATTGTTTTTTCGTGTTTTTGGTTTATGATTTATTGTAACTTCTTCTTTCAGCGAATCTTTACCGCTACAAAAATATAAAAAAATCCGCAAACTCAGCGTCTGCGGAATTTTTTAGTGTTACGGGAGGTTATTTGTTCTCCATAAATTCGAGATATTCATCATAACTAAGATAACCATCTTTCCAATTGGGATCCAACATCTCTTTCTTCTCTAAAAGGATTGTTGAATATTTATAGGTTACATCATTACGAGTTGTTAAGAATGCATTGGTCTCGATTAAGACACTCTTTTCATCGTAATCCAAAATCTTAATATACTCCTTGCCATCATTATAGAGATACATATTTTCATCAACCTCCTCTAAAGCATAATCTATATAATATCTGACAGGAATAGCCAAATTATCATTGTATGTTGTTAAAAACTTTGGAGTAAATGAATAGAGAGGGAAACTACCACCATCATAAGACCCAGGGTTGCCATAATAAAATTTATCGCCTTTCCCGTCGGGCTCAGTATAGTAGTATATATCAACTGCAATCCATAAATCAGTCGAACTTAAAACTTCCATTGCAGAAAGTTTAGTTTCGGCAAATTCATATTCTCCGTTTGACCACGGGTTATCAGTTCCCAAATCATCCTTGTCGCAGGCCGCCAAGAGTCCTGCCGAGGCCACAATCACGATAGCAGCCATCGCAAAATTCCAAATCTTTCTCATAACGCAATACCTTTAAGTGATTAATACCCCCCCCAAGATACATATTAATTTACTAATAACCAAACGGTTTGGCGAAAATTTTATGTTCTGGGGTAGATTTTTTGTTGTTATTATAATTTTATGTTTGGTAATATGTATTTTTTCTTTGCAACTTTTTCCGAAAAAGTTGCGCAAAAAGGCCGCAAGGCACAATTTGCGGGGTCGTCGCGCCGTCGTCGGTAAAATGAATGCTTCGCACTTTTGAAGCAATCAAAAGGTCTCCATTTTTTAACCCT
>JAFOEH010000179.1 GCA_017380275.1 Alistipes sp. | reverse complement strand
CGGCAATTTTACCCTTGTGCAATACAACACCACCGAAGAGCTGTACGTCGTAGTGAATCATCTCCCACTTAAGGTCGTTTCCCGCAGCAATCCAGTGTGTCTGATAGATAGCCTTGTCACCCTCGATTGACACAAAATCCTTGTGTGCTGCAAGGTTGCGGTCGAAGTCGTTAGCCGTAACCTCCACCACCTCGTTCTGTGTGAATCGGCGAGCTGTATCCTTCATAATGGCAAACGCCTCGGGCAGAATCTGATCCAGCTGCTCCTCGATCTTCTCGTCGATGCGCTTTGTGGTCTGCTCAATATCCTTCGAGATCTTCTCCTTCTCGGCGAGCGAAGTATCCGAGAGCTCCAGCTTAACCTTCTGCTCTGCGATGTGCTTTTCGTCCGAAGCGATAGCATCGGCAATACGACGCATCAAAGCGGCACTATGCTCACGCAATTCGTCATTGGTGAGGCGCTCGATTGAGGGGTATATCTCCTTGATTTTACGAACGTAAGGCTCAATCTGTTTGCGATCCTTGTCGCTCTTCGATCCGAAGAAGAATTTAATTACGTTACTTAAAACATCCATATCGTTGTATTTTTATTTTCGTTTGGCTAAATCAATCCACAAATATAGTGATTTATTGTGAAATAGCAAAATATTACCCCTCGCCTTCCATATCTTTGACTCGGCGGAGTATTCTTCGCCCCACGATGCACTCCTCGCAACGCCTTTCGCGGCAATACTCAAACGCGAGTTGCAACAGCGCCTGACTGTCAAATGCCGAGCGAGCCAGAGGCCCGTAGCTGTTCCATTGCGCTATGATCGAGTTCTTCTCGGCGGGCAGATCCTCTAGTAGCGACAGTGCGCGCGAACGCAACTTCTCGCTACCGACGTATGCGCTGTAAGCGAACATAATCTGTACTACGAGGTTGATAGCCAGTAGATCACTCTTCGTCTGCCCGATGCGCTTGGCTACGGTGCGCGACTCCGATGCTGGCGTGTAGTGCGTTAGCCAGTAGGGTTGTGTCTCCGACGAAAAGAGCCGATGCACATCCTCTGCCGATGAGCACATCAACATCCTGTCCATTATGTCGGTCGTGTGCGCGAGAAATGTCGTGATCTGCGATAGTCGCAGTATGGGATGGTTGTTGGGGTAGATCTTTTTTAATCGCCACGCCTGTGCCTCCATCGGCACGATGGAGTATTTGGCCGAGAGATACTCGAAGTTTCGTTTGAGGTTTAAGATGTACTCATCGTGCGGGTATAATTCGAGTAACCCCGAAGCTCCAATGAGCATCGCCTCAATGTTTTGTGGCGACTGTTTTTCGCGTAGCACTGCAGCGTACGGAACGGCCCTTGCAAGTTCCAGAAAGGCCTCCTTGTTATCCACGCCGCCCATCGTGCGCAGCAACATCATATAGAACGTCTGCGGCCAGTTCTCGCCACTTTCGGCGTAAAGCTCCATAATGTCGCGGTTCTTGCGTTCCAACCGCTCGAAGCCTAATGTATTGTAGATCTGCAATCGTTGCAACCTTTCGAGCGAAGCCAAATAACCCCCGCAGCCGAAGTACGAGGCTCCGGCCTGCAGCCTATTGAGGGTACGTTTTCTTTGTTCTGAATGATTGCTCTGATCCATTCTTTTACAGAAGGTTAAGCTCCAGTAGAGCCTCCTCGCTCATCATACTCTTGTCCCAAGGCGGCTCGAATGTAAGGATTATATTGACCGACTCCACACCTGCGATCTTCTTCACCTGCGTGTTGATGTCGTCAACGAGTATGTCGGCCATCGGGCAGTTGGGTGCCGTCAGCGTCATACGGATATTAGCCACCCCCTCGGGGTCGAAGTCGATCTCGTAGATAAGTCCCAGATCGTAGATGTTTACAGGAATCTCTGGATCGTATATATTCTTAAGCGTTAGCACAATATCGTGCTCCACTCTCAAAATCTCTTCTGGTGTCATCATCTCTTTATGCTTTGCTGGCAAAGGCCAGTGCGTACATTTTCATCTGTTTGATCATCGCCACGAGTCCGTTGCTTCGCGTGGGCGAGAGGTTTTCTCCCAGTCCGATAGCATCGATGAAGTATGGCTCCATCTCCACAATCTCCTGCGGGGTGCGGCCATTCATCACTCTGACAAGCAGCGCGATGATACCCTTGGTGATTATGGCATCGCTGTCAGCCGAGTAATAAACCTTACCCTCCTCCAGTCGTGCATCCACCCACACCCTCGACTGACAACCCTTTATGGCGTAAGCGTCGGTGCGATGCTCGGCCTCGATTGCGGGCAACGTGTCGCTGAGCTCGATCAGATAGTCGTACTTGTCCAGCCACTCATCAAATATGGCAAACTCCTCGATTATCTGCTCCTGAATCTGATCTTTCATATCTTATTCGTAAATTAGCATTAACTCCTCTCCCTCGGCTGCCGATGGCGACACTATGCCGAGCATCTGCGCCTGCGTTGTTGCGAGCGAGGTCAAATCCACCTGCTCACCGCGCTCTGCGGCCTTCACTCCACCGCCATATATCAGCAGCGGCACCTGCGTGTCGTAGCGATACATCGATCCCGAAGCCGAGCGTAACTCGTCGCTCTCCTCAATCCAGTCGGGCATCAGGTTTACAATCACATCGCCCGAGCGACGGGGATAAAATCCATTCTGTATCTTGCGTCCGTATCCGCTACCGAAGTAGCTGTTTCGCATCGCCTCGGACGAAATGGCGTGCGATACGCCGCGCAACTGCATTACGAACGTTGCTACGTCGTACTGCATATCCGCCAGCGAGAGATTCTTTTCGTATATCAGGTTGTGGTTGAGGTATATGCCTCTATCAATATATCCCAACACCCACTCTCCATTGCCGTACTGTGCGCCGATGAAGGCGTTGATAATCACCTCAGCCTGACGCACGTTGAATCGCTCGTGCTCGCGTCCGGGCGAGTTGAACGAAGGGCTTGTGCCGTGATCCGACGTGAGCGTGATGACCACCTGCGAGGGATCTACCACCTGCGCCATCAGGAACGTGATGAAATCCTCCAAATCGCGGTCCAAACGATACAGCATATCCTCATATTCTACCGACTCGGGCCCGAAACGACCGCTAATCATTCGCGGCGCATCGAGTACGATGTTGAGCATATCGGGCACCTCGTCCTGTCCCATCTCGTTGCGCGTAATCACCTGCTTGGCAAATGCCAGTACGGCGCTGTTACCCGCCGGCGTGAAACACATCTGCTCGTATGGATCGCGCGGATCGATGCTACTGCGCGTAGCCGATGCTGATGCCTGAATCAACTCAATTCGTTTATTTTTCTTGCTCTGCAAGCCTTCAATCACCGATACCTGCGTATTGCGGTAGCTGTCGTATTGCAAGAGCGGTGTCCAGCGCTTGATGATGTGCGCTGCGTTGAGCTCCGAGCGGTTGTAGTCGGCAATCCACTTGGGCAGCTCCTGCGTGTAGTATGACGATGTGGTCCACGCCGTCTGCAATGTCTCCATCCAATAGACCTCGCCTGCGTGTCCCGCCGTCACGATTGCCGAGAGAGGCTCTGTTGCGATTGTTGCGATACGACTCTCTGTGCTCTGACGTGCAAGCGCATCCGACAGAGTCTCCGCCACAAGGTTGCGTGGCGAGTACGATCCCGAGCCGCCACTGTAATTGACACTCTGCTCCTTCTGGTCGTCAATCAGCACTACTAACTTGTTGGCAACGTGGTCGTACCAGCGATCAGCCACCACGCCGTGCGTCGAGGGCATAGCGCCCGTAGCGATCGTCGTGAGCGACGCGGGTGTTGTGGTCTGCATATAGTCAATCGAGGCGCTGGTGAAGTTGTGTCCGCCCGTAGTAAGACGACGAAATCCGTTGTTTGTGAAGTTCTCTGCGTAACGATCCAGATCGTCGGCGCGCATCGAGCTAACGACGACGTTGACCATCAGTCGCGGTTTGGTTTGTGCCGAGGCTGCGATGGTGCAAAGTGTTAGCAGAGCGATAGATAGTACTATATATTTCGTGATACGATTCATAATTCTCATTATTGTGCCGTAAAAATACTAATTAATTTACAAATATGAGCCAAAAGTGGCTTTTTCCTGCTCGAACTTAAGCTGCGGATGTTGCCTCTCGAGCGCCTCGATCTCGGCCATCATCCGACGGCAGAAGTTTTGGTGCTCCTCGCTTTGGCTGTTGAAGGGACGATGCTCGGCCGCGCGAACGATCTTTTCGATTTTTTCGTTCAGGGCGTGGGTGTCGCTACCGAATGTCGCCTCGCTGAAGCGCTGCCAGATGTAGTCGATTGCAACCCTCGCGGGATGGGCCATATCGTCGGCATAAAAACGGTAGTCGCGCAACTCGTCCACGAGAATCTCATACGATGGAAAATAGTGTGCGTTGTGACAACTTCTGACAATTAGGTCAATGGCCACTCTTGCCGTCGATTTGCTGAGCGAATTTTGCTCCAGCCCATCGCCCAGGTGGCGCACGGGACTGAGCGTGAAGATTATCCGCTTGTTGGCTAATGGGCCGTCAATCAGTGCTTTATATCGTGTTGCGATCTCCTCTGCACTCAATAGCTCTTTCACAAAGTTGGCCTGCGGTTGCTTGTGGCAGTTGGCCACAACCTCGCCATTTTGCCTAAGTCGATAGACGAATGCCGTTCCGAACGTGATTATTATTGTGTCAGCTTCTGTCACAGCCTTTGCGCCCGTCTCCACGGCTTCGCGCATTTGTGTAAGTGCTTGATTTGCATCGGGATGTGAGAAGTCGGAGTGAAAGTCATAGCTAAAATATCGGCCGTTGCCGTAACATAAATCTTCGGCCGATGGCAAACTACCTCTGTCTGAACGACTTACGGCGTCAAATCGCTCGATTGCCGCTGCAATGGATTCGGGATTGAAGAGAATGCCTGTGGGTGAGGCGGTTACGTTGAATTTCGCACGCTTCAGACGCTCGGCAACACTCGTCGCAAAGCACGATCCGAGCGAGAGGATACGACTGCGGTGGTCGATCTTCTGCTCGAACGGTTTTATGTCTATCTTCGTGCGGAACTGCATAGTAATCAATCATTTATTATATCTCACTAAGCTCCAGCCAGCGCATCTCCTTCTCG
>JAFOEH010000178.1 GCA_017380275.1 Alistipes sp. | reverse complement strand
GTACGATAGATATGGAGGTGATGCTCACAAAGGATTGTTTGATAGCTGCTGCCGAGCATAAGGGAATGGCTGTAGTAGAGGCTCTGGTAAATTGTGTGATCTTCAACGACAAGACTCACGCTGCATTCGCTGGCGACAAGGCTACTCGTACGGAGAATACCATCACGCTGCGTCACGGCGAGAAGATGCTCTTCGGCAAGGATAATCAGAAGGGATTGGTATTCGAGAATATGCGTCTGAAGGTTGTAACCATCGGCGAGGATGGCTACACCGTGGATGACGTTCTCACGCACGATGCACACTGCGAGGACACCACGTTGCACTCAATGCTGGCTGCGATGAAGTGGCCCGAGTATCCCGTAGCTGTGGGTATTATCCGCGAGGTTAAGGACGACAACGTTTATAACGAGAAGGTTGAGCAGCAGCTTGCCGAGGTGAAGGCCTCATCGAAGATCAGCTGTATGGACGATCTTCTTCGTTCAGGCGAGACTTGGGAGATCGAATAACCCCATCATAAAGGCATAAAAAAAGGTTGTCAGTCATACGGCTGGCAACCTTTTCTATTTACATATCGGCACTCTATCGAAGCGGCATAACCTCCTTGATGCCCAGCTGATCGTACATCTGCTGCAACTCCTGCTCATCACGATCTGATACAACCAATAGACGATCGCCAACGGCAAGCTCCGTATTTCCGCGCGGAACGAAGTAGTTGTTTGCGCGCGAAATCATCACAACGAGCGTATTGTCGGCAATATCAATATCGCGCAACGTGCAGCCCTTGCGCAGCATCGAGTCGGTGACGACAATCTCCGAGAAGTTACTCTTTATCGAGTCGGGAATACCAACCTTAAAGAGCGGCTCCCTCTCCTCGTAAGCCAGTCCGAGCCAGTTTGCCATAGCACTGACCGTCGTGCCCTGCAACGTAAGCGAAAAGAGCGTACAAACAAAGACTACATTGAAGATGAGTCGGCCATCGCCCACGCCCTCCAGAATGGGATACGTCGCAAAGATGATAGGCACAGCACCGCGCAATCCCACCCACGAGACGTACATACGCGCCTTGGTCGAGAAGCGGCGGAATGGCAGGAGCGATAATATAACCGCCACAGGACGCGCCACAAGAATCATAAATCCTCCTACGGCACAGCTCAACAGCAACACATCGGGATCGAGCAGCTCGCGCGTATTGACCAAAAGACCAATGACGAGGAACATCACGATCTGCGCCAGCCAAGTAAATCCGTCGAAGAAGGTAACCAGATTGCCTCGGTGGGCAAGTTTGTGATTACCAACCACAAGGCCCGTAATATATACGGCCAGATAGCCGTTACCCCACACCAGCGTGGTGAACGAGAACGAGAAGAAGACAAACGCCAATAGCAGCACCGAGTAGAGCGACGTATTGCCCTTGATGTCGATGCGGTTGATGGTAAAGACCGCCAATCGGCCAATACCGTAACCCAAAGCACAACCCACCAACATCTGCACAACAAATCGCATCACACTCTCGGCAACGCTGACGCTCCCTTCCGTAGAGGTAACAACGCCCAACATCACCAGCACAAGCATATACGCCATCGGGTCGTTACTACCACTCTCCAACTCCAACAGCGGACGCAGATTTTGCCTCAGGCCCTGCTTTTTGGTACGGAGGATAGAGAAGACCGACGCCGAATCGGTAGAGGCCATCGTAGAGGCCAGCAGAAGAGCCACGGGAAGAGATAGAGCCAAGCCCACCCACGACGAGAAGAAGTAGATAAACACGCCGCACAACACGGCAGTTACGGCCACTCCGACGGTCGCAAGCATAATACCCGGCCCGAGAATAGGTTTTATTTCGGAGAATTTAGTGTCCATACCTCCCGAGAAGAGTATGATACACAGCGCTAACATACCGATGAACTGTGTAAACTCAAAGGATTGGAAATCGATGATATTCCAACCAAAGAACATACCCACACCCAAAAAGAGCAGCAAGGCAGGCGCACCAAAGCGATAGGCCACCTTTCCGGCCACCACAGCCACGAAAAGCAACATCGCCCAAACCAACAAAATATTCTCACTCATACTATAATAATAAAACCGATAACTATAACCTAAAACTTACTTTTTCGCCGCGGCTCTCAGCCAAGCCTGTTACTTATCTGTTACTTTCAGTTCGCTAACAGCCCGTAACTCAAGCTCGAAATATTCAAACACCTGAGCCGCGCAAAAACCACTCCGAGGCGACGAGTACATCACAACCGTAACGGCTGACACACCATCCTCGGGTAGCGAACGCAAGGTAGTAAAATCTCCTCGATTAACCAAATCTCGAAGTTGCGCACTTTTCTCCTTATTGAACTTTATCTCCTTACACTTTAAGTAACATCCATCTGCTGCGTGATAGGGGACACCAGCACCGCCCATCATCCTAAGGGCCAGAATCACAGCTCCCACCACAGCCGCAACAGCTCCGAAGAGCACCAGCGCAGACTTGAGATTCATCATCTCAGCCGAAGCTTCTATCTGGCTGTTGATAATCAGTAGAGCCACACCCGCTACCAACAGCGCTGCAGGCATAGCGATGGGTTTGCGCCGCCTAACAACGACGCCACCCGGCAAGGCATACAGAGCCTCGCACATATCATATTTAGACATAAATTCTTATTTTAGCGAATAGACTTTTTCGGGGCTCGGCCCCACGAAGCCGATGGCTCCGCCAAGGGCGTAACGCCACCCTTGAGGCGTTGCACCATCCGAAAGCCTCCACTTTGCGGAAGGCCTTCGGCGTGCATTTTTCCCAAATTTACATACTGCGTCACCCGCACGAATATCATCGACATCCGCAGGGTGCAATTCCGACAGAGTGATTATCCGCT
>JAFOEH010000177.1 GCA_017380275.1 Alistipes sp. | reverse complement strand
TTTCTATCTTTGTACTAACATACTAATTAACACGGAAAGTGTAAGTTTATTCCCGTTACTGGAACGTAGGAAATTCTAAGTGAAGAAGGAATAGGCAGACATTTTGCCGCGTCGTATCCATTGTGGATTTCGGCGTGGGCTGTCGCTTATTTACTTCAAAGGCTTTACCAGAGCCCAGCGTCTAAAATAAGTTTCCAGCGCCACGCTTTCTTATTTTAGCAAATCGCCGTCGGGGTGCGGATGGCAAAAATCCTACAACAATGAAAAAGTTTACAATGTTTGGATTGGCGATTGCCGCGATGGTGGCTTCAGTCGCAATGATCGCCTGCTCGAAGGATGATGCGCCCGCGCCGCAGGAAGAGCCCGAATTCTACACCGTTCAACTCGGCTGGGGCGGCGAGATTGTCGATATTGCCTACGAGCCGCTCAACACTCGCGCCACGACCGACGATTTGTATGGTATTCAGGTATATTCTACGCCCGACGTAGAACTCGAGGAGGGCGAGGAGGTTACTTGGAATCGCTTTGCCTACGGAGTATTTGATGATCCAAATAATATTACAATCACTCTGCCGAAGGGATATAAATATAAGTTTGAGGCTACGATGGTTGTTAATGGAAAAAATAGAATTGCAAAGTATCAATATGGATCTGGTAACCAATATACAGACCCATTTAACATTCACGAAGATATGCTAAATAAATTTAATTATCAGATAAATGTTGGTATTTATGTCAGTATTCCTGTATATACAGAGGAAGGCCGCTATCCACATTCAAATGTAGAACGCTTTTATGGTGAATTAGAAAATTATAACCCCAAACATAGTAGTACCTCCGCTATTATCCCAATGAAAAGAGTAAATTTTGGAGCAAAGTTTGTTGCAACGGGGACTCTTGCTACAAGCGGAACATTGGAAATTGAGATGGAGAAGGCGCCTATTTTGGAGTTAGAATTAACCGAGGGTGAGGACTCAATTTCGGATATTTTTACTTTTGTTGAGGTGAGTCAAGCTTGGGTTGAGGATGATTACACCGAGACAATTGGCGTAAGTTTTAAGTGGGTGCGCGAGGATGGCTCGATGGTGCCGCTAGGTACGCACAGCGTTAAGTACACTCGCAATATGACCACCGTAGTTACGGTTACAATCAACAAGGATGGCGAGACCGAAGGTGTAGGTTTCGAGATTGACGATTCGGAGAAGGGCCCAATGCCCGAAAATGAGGATAACTCGGTAACCATCGTCGATGGCGAGGTTGAGACGGGCGAGTAATCCCGCACAATAAATTTTTGTATCGTAAACAAAAAAGTCTGCTCCTTGCGGGGCAGACTTTTTTTATACCTATTTATATTATTAGAATGCGAAATTGAGCGTTGCGCCGATGCGGCAGGGTTTGCCGTGGTTGTAGAAGTTGTTGGTCATCGACTTGAAGTAGAAGGTATAGAAGTCGGTGTCGGTGAGGTTGCGGCCCCAGAGCGAGAGCGATACGTTGCGTGTGTGGAGCGTCACCGAAGCCGAGAGCTGCGAGTAGAAATCCTGCTCCAGAGTATTCGCCTCGTTCCAATAGATCTTACCCGCACCCTGCCAAGAGGCATCCAGATCGATATGGCGCAAGAAGCCTCCGCCAACATCGAAACGATATGATGCCGAGAGCGATGCGGTGTGCTGGGGTGCATAGGGGAGGTAGTTGCCGGCATAGTCGTTCACGCCGTCGTTGAACTCGACAAACTTTGCGTGCGTGTAGCCGTAATTACCTACAACAGACAATCCTCGGTGTGCATCGCGGCGACGCCACTCAAGTGTAGTCTCAAAGCCCTTGCTGCGCGAGCGGCCCGCATTTGACATCATACGGCCCGTCGTTAGGCCATCGGGGAAGACCGTAAGCTGCTGGTCGCGGCACTCGATCCAGAAGGCTGCGAAGTCCCAGCGCAGGCGCTTATCGGCAAACTCAAGGTGGCCACCCACCTCGTAGTTCCAGCTATACTCGGGATCGTAGGTCGTAATCGACGCGTCGCCATCCTCCGAGGGTGCCGAGGGACGACCCATTGCCGACATTGCATCGGCCATAAGAGTGTTTTTGGTCTTCTCCTGAAGGATGTCGGAGAAGATCTGCGTATTGAATCCGCCCGCCTTGTATCCGCGCGTAACCGTAGCGTAGAGATCGCCCGCGCCGGTTGAGTAGTTGATGGCCAGCTTGGGCAGAAGCTCCAGATAATCCATCTCCTCGCGGCCCTTGAAGGGGACCTCGACCTGACGGAAGTCGGGAATCATCGGGGGCATACCCGGACGCATCGAGCCCATCTTGTAGCCGATAGCGGAGTAGTTGTCGTAGTCCATCGTCGAGGCCTCGTAGTCGAGTCGAAGGCCTGCGGTGAAGCGCCACCTTTCGCCCGCCGAGAGCGACGACTCGTGGTAGAGGGCCAGGCCGTAGGTCTGCAGGTCGAAGTTGCTATCGACAAGCAGATGGTCGCGGTCGAACTCCAGCAGTGACTTGAGCATATCAGGCATATTGCCGAGGATCAGGCTGTTGATACCATCCTGCAGGATTGTTACGGGCGCACCCATATCGACCTTCTTGTAGAAGCCATACGCTCCCGTGAGCCACTTCCAGCGACGCGACTCATCGACCGTACGCAGAACTAGATCCTCGGTGAAGGCGTGCTCGTGCTGCTCCTGCTCGAGTGTGAAAAGCGAGGCGGGAGTGAGGTCGTTATCCATACGCATCTTATCGTGCATAAACTGGTAGCTGGTCGTAGAGGTGAACTTCAGCTCATCGCCAACGTGGGTGAGCATCAGTCCGTCGCTGAACGAGTAGCGCATATATCCGCTGGGCGAGTTGTAATTAACATCATTGACGCGATCGGCCGCCGCATCGTAGAGCGCATAGGCGTAGCCGCCCTCGTCGTTATAGCCGAACGAAGCCGAGTTGTCAATCTCCCAGCCTCGGCCCAGATCGCCCACAAGACGCAGACGAGCGCCGCTGCTCTGTCCCCAATCGACATTGCTACCGTCGAAAGCGTTGTCGAAGAATCCGTCGGTGCGGTTGTAGTAGCCACCCACCGAGTAGCCGAACTTACCACTCTCCGAGCGGCCATAGTACGACGCCTTGGCACGCAGCGTATTGCCCGAGCCATACTCCACAGAGCCGCGCACACCACGATAGTTCATCGGCGAGAGGGTGTAGAGATTCATCTGGCCTCCCATCGTGTTACGACCATAGAGCGTACTCTGCGGGCCGCGCAGAAGCTCGGCGCGAACAACGTCGAGCATATCGAAGTCGTAATTATTTTTATTAAGGTATGGCACGCCATCAACGGTAAGGCCGATGACGGGCTGGTCGATACGAGCACCGAAGCCGCGAACGTAGATCGACGAGGTCATCTTTGAGCCGTAGTCGGGCTGATAGAAGTTGGGCATCACGGCTGAGAGATCCTTTACAGAAAATATCCTCTCGCGCTGCAACTGCTCCTCACCCAGAACGCTCGACGATATGGGCTGCTGCCTGAGGCCGAAGTGCTGCTTGGGCTGGCGGGCGATGATCCTGACATCGTCGATACTGCCAACGAGTGATACGCTATCGGGATTGTCCTGCGCGGGGCGCTCATCGGCCACGGCGAAAGAGGGCATAGCGGCCAAAGCGGCCACGGCTAATATGGTTGAAAAGAGTTTTCGCATAGATGTTTACGGATTAATTTCGGGTGCAAAAGTAGATTTATTTACGATGCGCATCAACTATCACTATTGATAGTTTTGCAATTGAAAAAAAATTTATATCTTTGTAGAGGGTGAAAAAGTACAACTAAAAATACTACTTTTCAGACAAAAACCACAACTTAAAACTTCATAACAATGTCAAAGAAAATTTCAAGAGCTGACTTTTTGAAGGCCTCAAGCGCAGGTCTGGCAGCAATGACAGTTGTGCCTAACAACGTAATGGGTGCAGCCTTTGGACACAAGGCTCCGTCGGACAAGCTCAACATCGCAGGTATCGGTATCGGTGGTCGCGGTGCGAGCGTTCTGAGCGATTTGCAGGAGGAGAATATCGTAGCATTGTGCGATACCGACTGGAACTACTCGAAGGCTATCTTCGAGCGCTACCCCAAGGCTAAGCGCTTCTACGACTGGCGCGAGATGTACGACAAGATCGGCAACGAGTTCGACGCAATTATGTGTGCTACGGCCGACCACACTCACGCAATCATCACCGCAGCAGGTATCGAGATGGGCAAGCACGCCTACACCGAGAAGCCGTTGACTCACTCAGTTTACGAGTCACGTCTTTTGACCAAACTGGCTGCTAAGTATAACGTAGCTACCCAGATGGGTAACCAGGGTTCATCAGCCGAGGGCGTTGAGACCGTATGTAACTGGATCTGGAATGGTGAGATCGGCGAGGTTACCCGCGTTGATGCATTCACCGACCGTCCTATCTGGCCGCAGGGCTTGATGACTCCCAAGGAGGAGCACGCTATCCCCGAGACCCTGAAGTGGGATCTCTTCCTCGGTCCTGCTAAGTATCGTCCTTACAACCAGCTTTACCAGCCTTGGAACTGGCGTGGCTGGTGGGATTTCGGTACGGGCGCACTCGGCGATATGGCTTGCCACGTTCTGCACCCCGTATTCAAGGCTCTGAATCTGGGCTATCCCACTAAGGTACAGGGTTCTTCGACCGCTTTGTTGAACGACTGCGCTCCTCAGGCACAGATGGTTACACTGGTTTATCCCGAGCGTGGCAGCATCCACAACGTGAAGTTGCCCGAGGTAACGATCACTTGGTATGACGGTGGTCTGACACCTCCTCGTCCGGCTGGTCTGGAGCCCGGCAAGAACCTCAACGACGGCGGTGGCGGAGCCATCTTCTACGGTACGAAGGATATCCTCGTATGCGGTAGCTATGGCCGTAACCCCTATCTGCTCTCTGGTCGTAAGCCCGAGACTCCCAAGCGTGCACGCCACTGCGAGCTCTCACACGGCAAGGATTGGATCCGCGCTTGTAAGGAGGATAAGAACAGCCGCGTAAAGACCAACTCTGACTTCTCAGAGGCAGGTCCTTTCAACGAGATG
>JAFOEH010000176.1 GCA_017380275.1 Alistipes sp. | reverse complement strand
GAGCGCGAGTGCTACCCCTGCGGAGCGTGCCGACAGGTGCTTCTGGATGTGGAGCGTCGGCAGGGTACGCCCATCCGCATCGTTATGGCTGGAGGCGGCACGGCAACCGTGGTGGAGAGTGCCGAGAGCCTGTTACCATTTAATTTTAAGCTATAAACTATGATACACCCCAAAGATATTCTTTACGAGGATAACCACCTGATCGTGGTGAACAAGCGTTGTGGCGATTTGGTACAGCCCGACCGCGAGACGGAGGAGGCGCTGGAGAACGACCTGAAGGCGATGATCAAGGTGCGCGACCACAAGCCCGGCGATGTCTTCCTCGGCGTTGTGCATCGCATCGATCGCCCAGTGAGTGGCGCTGTGATCTTTGCCAAGACCTCGAAGGCCCTCACGCGCCTTAACGAGATGATCCGTTCGGGCGAGATTCACAAGACCTATTGGGCCATCGTCGAGGCACGCCCTTCGCAGGAGGAGGGTACGCTCACTCACTACATCGTGCGCGACGGCAAGAGCAATCGCTCGCGTGCCTACGACAAACCCAAGGCCGACGGCAAGCGCGCCGTGCTGAACTATCGTGTGCTGGGCTGCTCAACACGCTATACGCTGGTGGAGGTGGAGCTGCTGACGGGCCGCCACCATCAGATTCGCGCCCAGCTCTCGAAGATCGGCTGCCCGATCAAGGGCGATTTGAAGTATGGTGCCAAGCGCTCGAACCCCGATGGCGGCATCTCGCTGCACTCGCGTCGTGTGGAGTTTGTGCATCCGGTCAAGAAGGAGCCTGTGAGCATCACAGCCCCTGCGCCGAAGGATAATTTGTGGGAATTTTTTGAAACGATGTAGCGATGAGACTATTGATTCAACGCGTTCGGGAGGCCTCGGTTACGATCGATGGTGAGGTGCGCTCGCAGATCGGACGCGGACTTCTGGTGCTGGTGGGCATCGAGGAGGCCGACACGCGCGAGGATATTGAGTGGCTGGCGGGAAAGCTCTGCCGACTGAGAATCTTTGATGATGCGGAGGGAGTTATGAATCTCGACGTCAGGCAGGTCGAGGGCGAGGTGATGGTTGTGAGCCAATTTACGCTCCACGCCTCGACTAAGAAGGGTAACCGCCCATCCTACTTCCGTGCTGCGGGCGAGGCTATCTCGCGTCCGATGTATGAGGAGTTTGTTCGTGAGGTGGAGCAGCAGCTGGGACAAAAAGTTGCAACGGGCGAGTTTGGTGCCGATATGAAGGTGGCGCTGGTGAACGACGGGCCCGTAACGATTTGGATCGATTCGCGTAACAGAGAGTAAAATGAGAAGAAGAACAAAGCCGCTGGGCGGTCGTCGCCCACTATTATACGTTGTCGTTATCGCGTTGCTCCTTGCGGGCAACTACCTCTACGATAATTTTGCACCTAAGGCGCAGGAGCAGTCGGAGGAGTTGTCTGAAGGGGGTGGTATGAGCATCGAGCAGCCCGTAGTCTTTGGCGAGGATATGCCCGAGGGGATGACTTTCGAGCAACCGACCGAGTTTGGTGCAACGGAGGGAATGACTTTCGAGCAACCCATCGAGTTTGGCGAGCAGCCCGCCGCAAGCAAGCGAAGCAAGGTGGCGGCGTGGCCTGAGCTGCCGAAGATGCGACAGACGGATGAAGAGTATGTCGTAAGCCACACGGTAGGCGGCCGTCGCAACTATACGGTCTGTTACAGCTCGGAGCATCGCGCCCCCGTGTGGGTGGCAGCGCCCGTTCATCGCTCCTATACGGGCAGTGTGAAGCGTGTCGATAACTACGACTTCGACCCATCGCTACCGGTGAACATCCAGCCCCGACTGGCGCGCTCCTATGGCGACTATACGCGTGGACATATGCTCGGCTCTGCCGAGCGCACAGCCTCGCGCGAACTGAATAACCAGACCTTCTACGTCACGAACATCGCTCCGCAGCTGCGCGACGGCTTTAACGAGCGCGGAGGTGCGTGGAATAACCTTGAGGCGTTTGTCGATCGACAGATTTGCGCCGATACGCTCTATGTCGTAACGGGTGCTATCTACGAGCGCTTTACCGATAGCGACGGCACAATCATTGAGCCCCGTACAACCACGAACAAGAACGATGGCGAACGCGTGGGCGTGCCGACGGCCTACTATAAGGCTCTGTTGCGTACCAAGAGCGGCCGCACGGGCCGAGCAGTGGGGGAGTGCCGCTCTTCGGAGCTGAAGTGTGCCGCCTTCATTGTTGGACACCGTTCGGCTTCGGGCCGCAAACCCTCGGCCAAGGATATGATCTCGATCAAGGAGTTGGAGCGACTGACGGGGGTGGATTTCTTCGCCGGAGTCAATGCCCCCGAAAACACAGCCCGAGCCGAGGATTGGGGCCTGTAATTTTGAATTTTGAATTTTGCATTTTGAATTTAAGAAATGGATATAGCACAAGCAAAACGTAAGGAAAACATCGCCGAGTATATCCTCTACCTCTGGCAGTTGGAGGATCTGCTGCGCGCACTGCAGTTCAGTCCCGAGGCGATCTACTCGCAGCTGGTAGCACCGCGCGAGGTGGCCGACGAGCAGAAACATATCTACCTGCTCTGGTATATGGACATCGTGAATCTACTGCGCAAGGAGGGTAAGGAGCAGAGCGGCCATCTGGAGCATACGTTGCACCTGATAGGCGACGTGCATAATCTCCACCTGCAACTTATGCAGAACCCCGTAGGCGAGCACTACCGCCAAACCTTCGCTCGTCTGGCGCCGCAGCTGCCGCAGCTCCGCGCAATGATTAGCCGCGACGATGTGTCGGATACCGAGCTGGCTTTCCGTGCCCTTTACGCTGCGATGCTGTACCGCATCAAGGGCGATAAGAAGCGTGCGGAGGCGATCAGCGACACCATCGAACTCGTCTCGCCCGTCGTGGCCGAGCTGGCCGCGATGTATGGCAAAGTGGAGCGCGGTGAGGTCGATTTATTCAAGGATATGTAGCCCTGCGGCCCGCTCGGAAGCGCTGTTGCACCTCGCAAATGAGCTAAAAACGGCACAGAGTGAGTATTTTATTTGAAAAAATCTTGCGAAATAAGAAAAAACATTTTACCTTTGCACCTCGCAAAGATTATGCTACGGCGTGATGCTGAGCGAATAAGTGAAACAAACACAAAAACGATATCGTTATGGCAATGAAAAGAACTTACCAGCCTTCTCGTCGCAAGAGAATCAACAAGCATGGATTCCGTCAGAGAATGGCTACTGCTAATGGCCGCAAGGTGTTGGCAGCGCGTCGTGCTAAGGGACGCAAGAAGTTGACCGTATCTGACGAGTCAACATTCAAGTATGCTTAATTTTTCGGTCTATGATCGAAAAATAAGAGGGCACCGGACGCGGTGCCCTCTTGTTTTTTACCCACCCCTAAATCCCCTCCTTGGAGTGGACTTCGGTCGCTACGCTCCGTAGGTGGAGCTATCACGGCAGTGGAATCCCCTTTTATTTTTTTATTTATATCCCAAAAAAATACTACATTTGTATAGTCATACTCATACCTTAAAACTATGAAAAAGCTTAAATTTTTAGTCGCCGCCTTGTTCGTGCTGATGGCGGCGGGCGCCGAGGCGCAGACCGAGAGTGTAGTAATCGATGGCGACCACGGCAAGTTGCAGGCTGTGATCCACAAACCCACGCTCAAGCAGGGCGAGCGCGTGCCGATGGTTCTGCTCTGCCACGGATTTATGGGAAATAAAGATGGTGCTCTCGAGAATAGGATTGCCAATCTGCTCTCGGAGCGAGGCATTGCCAGCATCCGTTTCGACTTCAACGGCCACGGCCAGAGCGAGGGCCGTTTTCAGGATATGACCGTGCCGAACGAGATTGTCGATGCCAAGAAGGTGATCGATTACGTCAGCGCGTTGCCCTATGTGAGTAGCGTGGCCATCTCGGGCCATTCGCAGGGCGGTGTCGTGGCTGCGATGACCGCAGGTGAGCTGGGCAGCGATAAAATCAAGGCCGTAGTGCTGTTGGCTCCAGCAGCCGTTCTGCGCGACGATGCGATTCGCGGCAGCACGATGGGTGCGACGTACGATCCGTTCAACCTGGGCGAGTATGTGGAGCTCTTCCGTGGCTTGAAGCTCGGTGCGGAGTATATCCGAACTGCATTCTCGCTGCCCATCTATGAGACCTCGGCCCAGTATCAGGGTCCTGCGCTCATCATTCACGGTACGGGCGACCGCGTAGTGCCCTACACCTATGGCGAGCGATTCCACCAGATATGGCCCAAGAGCAAGCTCCAGATCATCGACCGAGCCGACCACGGCTTCTCGAAGGAGATTGAGCAGGTGGCAACCTCGACAGCCGAGTTCCTTTCGCAGACGTTGCTTTCAACAAAATAACTTATGGTGCGGAGCGATGCTTCGCACTATTTTTATACCCATTTATACCATCGTTGGGCACAATTTATGCTCCGCCGAGGGTATGAAACGAATGGAAACACCCTTTATCGCAGCCTTTGTCCTGGGCGCACTCGTGCTCTTTGTCGCCTATTTAGGAGGTCTTAGCCGCCCCAGCGAGCCCTCCGATTATCTCTTCTATGAGTCGTTGCAGCAGCTCGGCGAGCTGTGCCGCGCCAAGTATCGCCAGAGTCACCACTACCGCTCTTTCGCCCAGCGTGCCGAGGCCGATTCGTTGCACCGTGTGGCGGTGCTGTTTCGGGCTATGGCTGAGGCCGAGGGGGTGCAGTGTGAGAATTGCCGACGTGCCATCGAGTCGCTCGGCGGAAGGTTTCATACGCCCGTAGTGGTTGCTGCTGAGGAGTTTCCTGCGCACATACATTTGCTGAGTGCCCTTCAGACCAAGGCCGAGCAGCACGAGGGGATTATCCGCCGCTCGATGCAACGCGCCATCGACGAGGGGAATAAGTATGTGGCGCGGATGCTGACGTGGTGCGATGCGAGCGACCTGAAG
>JAFOEH010000175.1 GCA_017380275.1 Alistipes sp. | reverse complement strand
ACTCCTTACTGCTCAACACTCTCAGACTGCATGGCCTTCCATTTTTTATAATCCTCAACATCATCAGCACAAGCCTTAAGGCACAAGCCAAACATGAATGCATCATCCAGCATTCCGATTACAGGAATAAACACGAGAATACAAATTCATCCTCGCCCACCTGTTTCTCCACCTCTTCGCTCACATCGTGCTCGTCCTCAATCTCGCCAAAGATCTGTTCCAGAACATCCTCCATCGAAATGATACCCGCCGTGCCGCCAAACTCGTCAACGACAACAGCTATGCTCGATTTACGCTTGATGAAGTTCTGCAACAGTGTCTGCAGAGGCAGTGTCTCAGCCACATAATCGACCTCGATGACAACCTCCTCGACGGTCGTGGGCTTGTTAAACAGACTCTTCGAATTGACATATCCCACAATCGAGTCAATTGACTCGCGCCACACGAAGATACGCGAATACTTGGTCTCGACGAATCGCTGCGTGAGATCCTCGATTGAGATATTTATATCTACCGCCTCGACATCCACGCGCGAGATCATACAGTCGCGCACCCTCAGGTCGGCAAAATCCAGCGCATTCTGAAAAAGTCTGATCTCCTCCTCGTCCTCCTGCTGTGGTTCGATGGCCTCACTATCGACCAGCTCGACCAGATCCTCGCGATTAAACGTATAATTCATCTCCTCCCCGCTACGTTTTCGGCCAAACAGACGCAGAATGCCGTACGATATGAGCGTTGTCAGGATTGCTATCGGATAGAGTATCAGATAGAAAAAGTAGATTACGGGCGAGAAAAACTTATAGTAGAAATTGGCATTATTCTTAAAAATCGACTTTGGCAAAAACTCTCCACAGAATAGAATCACCACCGTCGAAATAATCGTCTCGAGCAGCACCGATCCCTCCGATGCCATACTCTCCCACCCCACGACCGAGGCCAGCGTACGCAGCATCAGCGACATATAGAGTGAGTAGACGACAAGGCAGATGTTATTACCAACCAGGATGGTGGTTATATACTGCCCCGAGTTACGCTCAAAGAGTTGAGCAATAAAGTCGAACACAGGACTCTGCTTGCGGTCGATCTCCTCGCGCAGACGGTTCTTGCTCAGGAATGCAATCTCCATTCCCGAGAAGAATGCCGACATAAGCAGCATTATACATATTATTATAATGGAGTTAATCAAACTCGCCGAATCCATCATTCAAACTATTTATCACCGAGCGACGCAGCCGATCTTCGCCACATTCGCTGCACATTGTTATCACTCTCAGGCTCCAATCGCTGATTGACGCGCGCAGGGCTCTTCTCCAACTCTCGTTGGCGATTACCGCTCACCTTTTGACGGGCATTACCACTTGCGTTCTCACGCTTTGCAGCAGGCGTTGCCTCACCCTTTGGGGCACTCTTCAGCGAGTCGCTCTGCGAGCCATCGCTCTCTAACGCCTCATCGCTGACGTAGGTCACACCCTTGAGCTTACGGTAGGTCCAATCCTTCATCGCCTCGTCGCTCTCAAAGCCTTCGCAATTATATACCTCATCACCATCGACAATCTTCGAATCGACGTTCGAGTAGATTCTGTGCGTAGCCTGATTCCAGAAGAGCTGCGAGGTGTAGAGCTTACGTCCATCGACATTCTCCGCCTCGACATTACCCTTGGCCTCCCAAAGTTTACGATCCTCGTAGAAGATCGCGTAGTTGGCCGTCAGCACGGCCGACACCTTCGACGGATCATTCTCATCGAAGAGTGTGATTTTGATACCCTTGCGGAACTCACGGTATGGATCTCGCGCCACACCGTAGCCCTCCATCAGGGGAGTCTCGAAGTGGTAGGACTTGACGCCATTCTCCGACATCGTAATCGAGAGATTTTCACTATACTCGGTCATCATCGTCTCGGTCGAGACCTCCACCACCTCCTCTTTTTTCGACTCACACGAGAATAGCAAGATAGCACTCCCCAACACAGGGAGTGCTACCGCTAAATATCGTCTAAGCGAATGTATATTCATCTCAGAAATTATCTGTAACGAACAGTAGTGCTAACGCCGCTTGCGAAGCCACGGGTTACGGTGTAACGAGCACCCTCAGAAACCTCGTTGAAGAAGCACTCCTCCTTGGTGGGGAATGATGAGCGATAAGCGCTTGCCATCTTCTTAGCAGCCTCCTGGATTGCGGGCTCAGAAGCGAGCAACTCAGCAGCCTGGTTCATTGCATCGTAAGCAGCCCAGTAGCAAGCCTGACCAGCGAACTCGCTGTTAGCCGAAGCTGCATAGCACTGACCCATAATGTAGGGAGCATAACCGTTCTCAGCGTTGATAGCCTTGATCTCCTTAGCTGCGTTCATAGCGTCAGAGTGGTTACCGCTCTGGATGCTGATAAGACCGATACGAACGTAGAGCTTCTCGCGCTCAGCAGCTACAGTCTCAGCAGCCAAAGCCTCGTTCAAATACTTCATAGCCTTATCGAACTCGCTACGATTCTGGAAGCCCTGAGCAAGGAACAAAGCGGTCTCTGAAGAGGGCTTGATCGAGTAGTGCTTCTCAGCGGTTGCGAAGAAGAAGTCGCTGTCGCAGTTAGCGCGTGACATCAACGATACAGCCTGACCAAGCAGAGCCTCGTCGTTGGGGTTGTCAGCCAACTTCTTTGAGAACAATGACTCGAGGTTCTCGCAGCTTGCAGCACCACTTGCACCGAAAGCGGTGTCGAAGGTGTTCTTCAACTCAGCAGCATCACCCTCAGCGCCATCAAAAGCGGGGCTGAAACGGTCGTACTCCGAGATAACCAAAGTTGCATCTACGGCATCGTTCTTGTAGTCCTCACATACGTTGGTGAAGTAGATAGTTACCAGATCCAGGTCATACTTACCGGTCTTCTCCTGTGAAGCAGTGATAGCCTCGTTGAAGATGTTGCGTACACCCTCACGATCCTCGGGCTTGTAGGTGAGATACTCACGAGCCTTGCGGTCGAGGATATAAGCCTTACCGTAGCGAGCGTGGTTAGCAAAAGCCTGCAGACGTACGTCATAAACGTAGAGCAATGAGTCGATGTACATTGTACGCTCCTCGTCGGTCTTAGCCGTAGCGATCTGGTTCTTGTAGAGTTTGATACCATTGGTGTAGATACCCTGAGCTGCCTTAGGAGCCTGCTCCAGGAGCTGCTTCAAATAACCAGCTGCGACCTTGTACTCCTTGTTGTTAACAGCCTCGCCCAAGAACTGGTTAGCAAGCATATTAGCCTTGCGGGTCTCAGCGTCGTTTCCCCAAACAGCATAACGGGGATCATCGTAATTCACCTGTGCCATTGCCGAGAATCCGATAACGGCAAATGCGGCAACCAAAATCAGTTTCAAACTTTTCATTGTAATCTAAAGGTTTATAAGAGTTATTAGTTAATTATATTTTTCGTATTCACTTTCTCATTAATCATACTTGTAACGCACAAACCAACGATCCTCTCCGAAGAGCGAGAATCCGAGCGAGAACTTGTAGTACTGCTGCTTGACCATGCCAGCCGTTGTGTTACCAACCGGAATGGTGCTATTCTCTGGCCTACGAATACCATACTCGAAACCGACGTTGATCGCCGAGCGGCCGAACAATCGGATCGGGAGTCCCAAACCTGCCGTTACGGCATACTGCGCAACTCGGCTTCCGCCAAAGGTCTGATAGTAATCACCCACGCGTGCACCAATACGGTATGCAATACGGTTAAAATAATTACCTACATCCGAGGCACGAGGCACAAACTCCAATCCAGCCTTTATAGTATGCGTATCGGTATATGCAACGTGTACGCCGTGGCCACCACTCTCCAGGTAGTCAGAGTTCTCGCTACCCCAGTTCTGATAGACATAATCTACGCCGAGGCGGAACTTCATCGTCTGATAGAACGTACCTACCGTCAACTGGTGGGGCAGTCGAAGCGGCAGAGCGCTGTCGTTCTCCTCACGCACCACCGATGCGAGCAGATTGTCAACATATACATACTTCACAAGTCCCGGCTCAAGCGCACCGCCCAAATCATACGTTGCACCGATGGTCCAGATGCGGGTATCCTTGTAAATCAGGTTCCACATCATACCTACCTGAGCCTTGAATCGTGACACATCGTAGGTATCAACTCCCGTCGTAGTCGAGAACTCACCGCTACCGGTAATCACCTGCGGACTGGCGCTGTAGCTACGCTCGATGTTACCCCAGTAGTAGATTGCGGCAACACCTATCGAGAAACCCGAGAAAGGCATCCAACCAATACCTGCCTTCACCTCCGTAACGTCGCCATCGCCCATATAGTTGTAGCGCACGTTACCCACCGTATCGACAATATCCGACGAGGTGTCGTCGTTGTACATATTGTAGCCCACGTGGCTATAGGGTGTCAGGCTGAAGCCCAAACCAAGGCCCTTAGCCAAAGGCATCTGGAAGGCGATGTCGTGTATATTGATCGAGTTGTAAGCCGTTTCAACCGTGCGGTTTGTTGCTCCGTACTTGGTCTGCTTATTGCGGAAGTGACCGCCCTCAAGACCGAAGTTAAACAGGAAAGCCTGCTGGGGAGTAATCGCAAATGCTGCGGGGTTCAACGCATTGGCCATCGTATTCGACCACATTGCAACACCTACTCCACCCAAAGCGCGCTGTATGGTATTTCCCTTTACTGCCAACTCACCCATTCCGTACATCGAGTAGGGTGAATATGTATTAACGCTACTTGCTAAATTTTGTGCCGCCGCGCCCATAGGCAAAAGCAACGCGAGGGCTATTATGGTATTAAAAAATATCTTCTTCAGTGCTTGCATTGTACTCCAAAATTGTGTTCAATCCACAAAATACCAAATCACATTTTGCAAATATCGCATTTTTAATTCTTTTAACAAAGTATTTTGCATCTCCACCCGTAAAAATTAACGATAATTTTGCATT
>JAFOEH010000174.1 GCA_017380275.1 Alistipes sp. | reverse complement strand
TGAAACTTGGTATTAAATTCAACCTGAAGAGTCTCAGCCTGAGCTGACAAGTCCTTAGCCAAAGCCTCGATCTGAGTCTGTGCCTCCTTGAACTCGGTCATATTAACAACAACTTCCTGTGAATTGATGCGGCCAATCTTCTGTGCGAAGAGCGATGTAGAGAACATCACGCACACAACCGCAAGGGTTAGTTTCAATACTTTTTTCATAATTTTTTATGTGTGTAATTATTGTGTTTTATCTATTTCAAACTCTCGATAATCTCGTCGGTGTGATCCACACGCTCCGAGTAGTAGAGCATCGTGGCATTCTGCGAGATGTCGATAACCATATCGTAACCCTTCTGCTGGGCATACGTGTCGATAGCCTCGAAGACACGCTTCTGGATGGGCTGAATCAGCTCCAGGCGCTTTTTCATCAACTCGCCCTCGGTGCCGAAGAGCGACTCCTGGAACTCGGTCGCCTCCTGCTCCTTGCGCAGGATGTTCTCCTCATTAGCCTGCTGCGAAGCGGCTGAGAGCGACGAGCGGCGAGCCATATATGCGTTGTAGAGGCGCTCCACCTCGGCAAACTTCTCATCCACCTGCTTCTGGTAGCCATCGGCCAGCTCATCGAGCTGCTTGATGGCTGCATTGTATGCTTCGATCGACTTAAAGATCTTCTCGCTATTCACTACGGCGTAGTTCTGTGCCGAGGCCGCTACCGAGAGGCCCAACACAAGCGCAATGGTTAAAATAAGTCGTTTCATAGTCGTAATCAATTTAATGTTAAACACAAATATACGTATTTATCCTCAAATTCTCTGCCATCGGAGAGTGCATCCATCAACAGACACCCCCGCCTCGTAGCCTCAGCCCTTGAACAAGCAGTCCCCTGCTTAGCCCTTAGAACGACTGACCCATCGTGAAGTGGAATTGGCTACCGCTACGCTCGGTGCCACCCATCGGGGCGTCGAATCCCCAACCCCAGTCGATACCGAGCAAACCTACGATCGGGAGGTAGAGACGCACACCCAGACCAGCCGAGCGCTTGATCTTGAAGGGCGAGAACTCCTTCCACGAATTGAAACCGCTACCACCCTCGAGGAATCCCAGAACGTAGATCTGCGACTGCGGCTTGAGGATGACGGGGTAACGCAACTCCATCGTATATTTATTATAGGCGTTCGAGTAGTTGCCACCGATGGGGTCCAACTCGCCATCGTCGTAACCACGCAAGCCGATGATATCGACACCATAGATCGTATATCCGCTCATACCGTCACCTCCGACCTCAAAACGCTCGAAGGGCGACTGCTTGTTCTTGTCGTAGTGGCCCAGGAATCCCATCTCGGCACCAACCATCAAGACCAGATTACCGTTGTTAGTGAGCGCCTGATACCAGCGGCCCTTGAGCTGCCAGCGGTGGTACTCGATCCACTTATATCGCTGCTGATCGGGCAGATCCTTGTTAGAGTAATCAACACCATCCCAAAGTGAGTGGGGAGGCGTGATGGTCATCGTCACCGAGAACTCCGAACCCGAACGGGGGTAGATGGGCTGATCGACAGTCGAACGACCGAAGGCCAGCTTAAACGAAATGTCGTTAGCCGCACCGTTGCTCATAATGAAGTAGTTCCAGTTCTTCAGCGCGTAGCGTGTATATTGCAGCTGGGCATAGAGCGTAAAGTTCGGGTCGGGCCAATTCAGGCGCTTACCGATACCTGCTGCGATACCGAGCGTACGGAAGTGCATCGTCGCATCCTGCCAGATGTAGTAGGCGTTGTTCTGCTCCGACCAGTGAGCCGAGATCGAGAGCGAGTTGGGCTTGCGACCACCCACCCACGGATCGGTGAAGCTGGCCGAGATAGCCTTATAGTAAGTACCGTTGGTCTGTCCTGCCACGGAGAACTTCTGGTTCTGACCCGAGGGATAGGGACGCCACGTTCCCTTCTTGAAGAAGTTGCGCGTCGAGATGTTGTTCAGCGTGATACCGACCGAACCGACAAACGAACCCGATCCCCAACCACCGGCCAGGTTGAACTGGTCGCTGGCCTGCTCGACCAGAGGGAAGTTCACGTTCACCAGCTCGTCACTCACGGGCTGGATATCGGGCATAATCTGCTCGGGGTCGAAGTGTCCCATCTGCGAGAGCTGACGCAGGGTGTACATCAACATCGAACGGTTGTAGAGGATACCGGGATAGACCGTAAGCTCGCGGCGGATAACCTCGTCGTTCACACGCTCGTTACCCGTGATACCCACCTCATTGATAGTAAATGGCTTACCCTCGAAAATCTGGATCTCCATATCGACCGAGTCCTTGCCCACGACAATCTCCTTGGGCTCGACCTGCGACATCAGGTAACCGTTGTTCTGATAAAGGCTCGATACGGAGGTCTGCTCGGGATCAACCTCGCGGCCCACACC
>JAFOEH010000173.1 GCA_017380275.1 Alistipes sp. | reverse complement strand
TTGTTGATTTTTGATTTTGTTCGGATGGATTGTGTATCTATTTCCGAATGATTTCTGCTATGACCCGTCTCGTTTTGGGTGGGTTGTGGCGATGTTGTGCGGCGGGATGCTCATAAGATGTTGATAATGAGTATTTCGATTTTAGTGTATGTGTGTGATAGTCCCGCCGCGTTTTGGATTTTATGGGATGTGGTCTTGGCTTGTTGGGGCGGCATCCCAATTATATAACGTGAAATTAAAGCGAAAATAATTTTTAAAATTATTTATTAATTGTATCTTTGCGGTCGGTTAGAAAAAATTAGGTTAAAATCTCTTATGCTATGGATTGGTTAGAGTCGCTATTTATGGGCAGCGGAATTGCCCATACGATGCTCGTGCTGTCGCTGGTCATTACGGGCGGTATAATGCTGAGTAAGATCAAGATCGGAGGTATTTCGATAGGTGTTACCTGGATCCTGTTCGTGGGTATTGTGGCTGGTCATTTCGGAATGACGGTCGATGAGAATACGTTGCACTTTATCAAGGAGTTTGGTCTGATACTCTTCGTATTTTCGATCGGTTTGCAGGTGGGTCCGGGATTCTTCTCTTCGTTTAAGGAGGGCGGACTCAGGATGGTGGCGTGTGCAGCGGCTGTGGTTGCGCTGGGTGCTGTGGCGACCTATATTATACATCTGGTGACGGGAACGCCGATGACCACGATGGTGGGTGTGATGTCGGGTGCTGTTACGAATACTCCCGGTCTTGGTGCGGCGCAGCAGGCATACACCGATCTGATGGGAGAGAACGATCCGACCATTGCGCTGGGATATGCGGTGGCATATCCGTTGGGTGTTGTGGGTGTGATTCTGTCGCTGGTGGCGATTAGATTCCTGACAAGGGTGGATTTTGCCGAGGAGAATAAGGCTCTGGAGGCGATGCGTGCCGAGCATACCAATGTGGTGCGATTCTCGGTGGAGTTTACAAATGGTGCGTTGGAGGGGCATACGGTGGCACATCTGCGTGAGCTCGTCAATCGTTCGTTTGTCATCTCGCGTATTATGCACGAGGACGGGGAGATAACCATTGCCGATGCTTCGAGCCGTCTGAAGCTGGGCGAGAAGTTGCGCGTGATCTCATCGCCTGAGGATAAGGAGGCGGTGCTGGCATTCTTGGGTCAGCAGATCGAAATGTCGAAAGAGGAGTGGGGCGCAGGATCGGATTCGCATACGCAGCTCGTATCGCGACGAATTGTGATCACGAAGCCCGAAATCAACGGAAAGAAGTTCTCGGACTTGCGTCTGCGTTCGCGTTACGGAATCAACATTACGCGTGTGAATCGTGCGGGAATTGATCTTATCCCGTATCAGGGTATGGAGCTGCAGATGGGCGACAGGGTGATGGTCGTAGGAAATGAGACCGCTATCGAGCAGGTGGCTGGTGTGCTGGGTAACTCGATGAAGAAACTGCGCGAGCCTCAGTTGCTGACGATTTTCCTTGGTATTGCACTTGGTGTATTGTTCGGTTCGATGCCGCTGATGAATATTCCGCAGCCCGTGAAGCTCGGTCTGGCGGGAGGTCCGCTGATTGTGGCGATTCTGATTGGCCGTTTCGGCCCGCATTACGGATTGGTTACATACACCACGATGAGCGCTAACCTGATGTTGCGCGAGGTGGGTTTGGCGATGTTCCTGGCGGGTGTGGGAATTGGCGCTGGCGAGGGCTTCGTGGAGGCTATTGTGGGCGGAGGTTATCGATGGATAGGATATGGATTTATAATTACGGTGTTGCCTATGCTGATTGTAGGATTGTATGCACGACTTAAACTCAAAATGAACTATTATACGCTGATGGGACTCTTGGCAGGTAGCTCGACCAATCCGCCTGCGCTCGGGTATGCCAACTCGACGGCAGGAAACGATATGCCGGCGTTGGGTTATGCAACGGTATATCCCGTTGTGATGTTTCTCAGAGTGCTGGTAGCGCAGATGTTGATATTGATGGTGATGTAACGATACAGAAAATGAGGCTTTCGAGGGCCTCATTTTTTGTTTGTATGATATGGGCACGAGGAGTCCTCGCAGCTGCTGCACTTGGCGTATTTGCGGGCGCGGTAGCCCCGAACGATGGCTCGAATGAGCCACGCCACGACGGCTGCGCCGATCAAATAGACAATTATCTGCTGAAAATCCATAGAGCAAAGATAGGATTTTTATTCCAATATTTAATCAGCATTTTGAATTCTACATTTTGATTTTTGCATTTTACAATCCTTGCCACCCCTCGCCCAATGCCATAACAAGCGTTGAGTAGTTGATGCGCTGCTGGATCATAAGTTCGATGAGCGTGAGCTGCGAGGTGTACCACGTCTGCTCGGTGGAGATGACGTCGAGATAGTTGCTCATTCCGATGCGGTAGAGCTGCTCGGTGAGGTCGGCAATGCGCTTGTTGGCGGCAACGTACTCGGCGTAACGCTCCGTCTGACGGTTGGTTGTGGAGATGGCTGTAAGGGCAGATTCGACCTGTTCGAGAGCCTCCAAGACAGTCTGCTCGTATTGGCGCAGCGACTCGTTGTAGGCCGAGCGGGCGATTTGCTCGCGTCGGGAGAGGCGGCCAAACGAAAAGAGGGGTTGAGCGAGAGATCCCGTAGCACTCCAACTCCAGAGATTTTCAGTGAAGAGCTCCTTGAACCTTGCCCCGAAGCGGCCCCCACTACCTGTGAGGGGGATTGATGGGAATCGGTTGCTGCGAGCTGTGCCCACGCCTGCAGCTGCGGCCTCGACAGCGTAGTGGGCCTGCATAATGTCGGGACGCAGTTGTAAAAGTTCGGAGGGCAGCGCCTCGGGAGGTGCAGAGGGAAGTTCGGCCATCAGAGGAGTGATGGCGGGTTCGGTGTAGGGTATGGGCGCGATGCCGAGAAGGGTGCAGATCGAGAGTTGCGCCTCGTTGCGCGAACGGGTGTATTGCTCAATGTCGGAGGCGGCAACATAGACCAAACTGCGAGCTTGATCGGCGTCGAGACCGGTGGCCATACCATAGTGAAAGAGCGAGTCGATAAGGGCAGCCGACTCTTCGCGTAGGTGGTGGCTGTGGCGTGCGATGGAGAGCGAGAGTTCGCTCTGACGCAGGGTGAAGTAGGCCTTGGCCATCTCGACCGTGAGCGATAGTTGCACGCCGCGCAATGCCCACTCCGATGAGAGAAGCTCGGCGCGTGCCTCGCGCTGGGCGTTACGCAGCGCTCCGAAAAGGGATAGATCCCACGAGATGGAGGGGCCGACGGTGTATTGTTGTTCGGTGCCTGTGGGTGTTGTGTGCTGGAGATTGGCCTCGATATCGAAATTGAGATTTGGCAAGAAGGCTGAGCGAGCTACGGCAATGCTAAGACGTGCCTGCTCGACACGCTCGGCAGCGGCGGCCAAGTCGCGGTTGGCGGCGAGGGCACGGCGTTGAAGGGAGTCGAGTACGGGGTCGTTGTAGATATTCCACCACGCGCCATCGACAGATGTGGTGGCGTGGTCAAGATCGTAGATGTAGCGGTGGGGGATCTCGACATTGGGCTTAGGCAGATGGATGGCGCACGAGGCCATCGCAAGTGCAAGGACGGTAAGTATAGCTCTCATTCTATTTAGTTTTGTTGCGGCGACGCTCCTCGAAGCGTGCGAAAAGTCCTACCATATAATATGTTGCAGGGTAGAGGAAGATGCCTATAAACGTAGCTGCTAACATTCCTCCGACCAAGGCTACGCCCATAATGTTGCGAGCCGTTGAGTACTCGCCAGAAGCGAAAACCAGTGGCATAACGCCCAAGATAAAGGCCAATGCGGTCATTATGATGGGACGCAGGCGTTCGTTAGCGGCAGAGAGAGCGGCTTCGCTGAGTGAGATCGAGTCGCTGGAGAAGAATTTTTGGTCGGCATATTCTACCACAAGAATAGCATTCTTGGCTGCCAGACCGATGAGCATAATGAGCGAGATACGCATATAGACATCATTGACAAGATTGGCATCGGCGTGATGGGCAATAGCCATAGTGACCACAGCACCCAGCACGGCAACGGGAACACTCATAAGGATGGCCATCGGCAGAGACCAGCTATTATAGAGGGCCGAGAGAGCCAGAAATACAAATGCTAAGACCAGCAGATAGATCGCGCCCTGACCTCGGGCGGCGTTGGCTTGCTGGTAGGCCATTCCGCTCCACTCGTAGCCGATATCGTCGGGGAGGGTGCGATTGGCAACGGTGGTAATGGCCTTCATCGCATCGCCCGTAGAGGCTTTGGCCGAGGGGGTGGCGGTGAGCGAGATGGACTGGTAGAGGTTGAATTGCGTGATGTACTCGACGCCAACCGTATCGCGCACGTTGACAAGTGCCGAGATAGGAACGCTCTCTCCCGAGGCATTTGTTACGAAGTAAGAGTCGATTGATCGGGCATTGAGGCGGTCGTCGGGAGCGGCCTGAATGTAGCTCTGGTAGAGTCGGCCGAAGCGGTTGAAGTTGCCGATGTAGCTGCCACCTAAGTAGGTCGAGAGCGAGGAGTAGATGTCGGCAAGGGCGACACCCTCGATCATAGCTTGGCGTTTGTCGATGTCGATGCGGCGCTGGGGTACGTCGGCGCGGAACTGCGTGGTGATGGAGGCGATCGCGGGCGATTGGCGGAGGGAGTCCATCAATCGCTCGGCCTGCTGCAATAGATAGCTCGTACCACGTCCTTCCAAATCCTGTACTTCGAACGTAATGCCCGATGTTACGCCGAGGCCGGGAATGGCGGGCGGAACAAAGGCGTAGGAGTCGGCTTCGGGAACGGCTGCGTAGAGCTCCTCGGTAAGGAGTGTGGAGAGTTTGGAGGCGGAGAGTTTGCGCTGGTGGCTATCCTTCAGAACAACGAAGATGACTCCGCTCGAGGTAGAGCTCACGCCGGCCATAAGGTTGAAGCCTGCGGCCAA
>JAFOEH010000022.1 GCA_017380275.1 Alistipes sp. | reverse complement strand
CCAGACGGCGCAGAACGGAGAGGTTGGCGTGACGCAGGGAGATGCCATCGAGAGAGGCGGCACGATCGGTGTAGTAGAATCCGCGACGGGCCGTCTCGACAAAGGAGAAGCGGTAGGCGGTAATATCCTCGTACAGATCGCGGCGACGGAGGGTGCGGTAGAAGAGCGACGTATCGCCCTGCACCATCTGCGACTGCTCGAGTGAGCGATCGATCTTGTAACGGTACATATCATCCTCGGTCTCCTGCGCGTGGGCGGCAAGAGAGAGCAGAGTGAGTGAGAGGATGGTGAGTAGTCGTTTCATAATAGATATACAAAAATAGGGAAAAAGAGCTATACTGTTTGAAAAACTGTCCGAATTTTGTAAATTTGCTAAAATTTGATCATTGAATTATGCAAATAAGAGATTTAGAACCCCGCAAAGTGTGGGAGCAGTTTGAGGCTGTAACCCGCATTCCCCGCCCTTCGAAAAAGGAGGAGCACATAATTGAGTTTTTGATCGACTTTGCCAAGCGCAACTCACTCGAGTGGCAGAGCGACAAGATAGGTAACGTGGTGATTCGCAAGCCCGCAACAGCTGGATATGAGGATCACGAGACGGTGATTCTGCAGTCACATATGGATATGGTATGCGAGAAGAATTCGGACGTAGATTTCGATTTCGAGACCGAGCCTATTCGTGCCGTTGTGGATGGCGAATGGGTGCGTGCCGAGGGTACGACACTCGGTGCTGACTGCGGTATTGGTATGGCCGCTGCGATGGCGCTACTGCTTGACGAGGAGGCTGAGCACGGCCCTATCGAGGCGCTCTTTACCGTTGATGAGGAGACCGGTCTAACGGGTGCGTTCAACCTCGGCGAGGGTATGCTCACGGGAAAATATCTGCTCAATCTCGACTCGGAGGATGAGGGCGAGATTTTTATCGGATGTGCAGGAGGCGTGGATACGCTGGCTACGTTTGCCGTAGAGTATGAGCCAGCACCGAAGGGGTATGCCTTCTATCGTTTCGATGTGTCAGATCTGAAGGGCGGCCACTCGGGCGACGATATTAATAAAGGTCGTGCCAACTCAAACAAGATTGCGGCGCGTCTGCTGCTGATGGCACAGAACGACTATGAAGGTCGCGTGAGCTACTTTGATGGTGGAAATCTGCGCAACGCTATTCCGCGCGAGGCGTATGCCGTAGTGGGTGTGCCGAGCAAGATGAAGGAGAAATTCGAGAAGAGTGCAAAGCAGTTCTGCGAGGATGTGAAGGAGGAGTTCCGACTGACGGAGCCCGATATGCGTCTCACGCTGAGCGATATGCCGATGGTAGAGGATGTTATCGATATGGCAGCGCAGTGTAATCTGCTGGCTGCGCTGGTGGGTGTACCCAATGGCGTAATAGCGATGTCGGCAGCAATTCCGACATTAGTGGAGACCTCGACAAACTTGGCTTCGGTGAAATTCTCAGGCAAGCAGAAGATTGTAGTTACCACATCGCAGCGTTCGTCGGTGGAGAGTGCAAAGGAGTATGCGAAGATGGCCGTAGAGTCGGTATTCCTGCTTGCGGGTGCCGAAGTGGAGCACTCGGATGGCTACCCCGGATGGGCACCCAATACGGATTCGCATCTGCTGAAGGTTACAGTTGATAGCTACAAGAATCTCTTCGGTGTAGAGCCGAAGGTGAAGGCTGTACACGCGGGTTTGGAGTGCGGATTGTTCCTCGAGAAGTATCCCCACTTGGAGATGGTGTCGTTCGGTCCGACGTTGCGTGGCGTACACTCGCCCGATGAGCGACTGGAGATTTCGACAGTGGATAAATTCTGGCGACTGGTAAAGGAGGTCGTTAAGAGCATATAAATTATTAACAATTAAAAACTTAAACAACTATGAAGAGAATTACCCCCCCCCAATTGATTTTTATGCTAAAAATCAAGCAGTTATAAGCATCGCAAGAAGAATCTTCGCTATCGCAGCAGACATCGTAATGGTGAGTTGCGGCGGCAAAACAGTCTCGAAAGGAACGCTGTTTTTGTGGGGAAGCGACATCAATCTGAAGTTTACGCAGTATGTAGCCGAGATGACCCAAAAGGAGAATCCGCACATACTCTACCTACCGACAGCGAGTGGCGATCACGAGGACAATATTCTGCGCTGGGAGTCGCTGT
>JAFOEH010000172.1 GCA_017380275.1 Alistipes sp. | reverse complement strand
GAATGGTCAGCCGTCGGAGACGATGCGCTATATTGAGCCACTGGCAGGTCGCCTGCGCCACGCCTATCCCGACAAGCAGGTTGTGCTGTACGACGAGCGTTTCACCTCAGTAATGGCACATCGAACCATACTCGAAAGCGGTATCGGCAAGATGGCTCGCCGCGATAAGGCACTGGTAGATCGCATCTCGGCTACGATTATTCTACAATCCTATATGGAGTCCGCGGCGTATGGTGTGTAAATCGCTGCCGCAGACGCTGAACTAAAGTTGTAAAAAGATAAAATTATGATATATCCAATAGTAATTTACGGATCGCAGACCCTTCGCAACAAGTCAACGGAGATTACTGCCGACTATCCCGACCTGAAGAAACTCATCGACGATATGTTCCTCACGCTGGACGAGGCTTCGGGCGTGGGTCTGGCCGCTCCGCAGATTGGCAAGAATATCCGTCTGTTCATTGTGGATTGTACCCCCTGGGCAGACGAAAATCCCGAGTTGGAGGAGTACCGTAAGGTCTTTATCAACGCCGAGATTTATGAGCACTCTGAGGAGACCGACCTCTTCAACGAGGGTTGCTTGTCACTGCCCGGTCTGCACGAGGATGTGCGCCGTCCCGTAGCGATTAAGATGCGCTGGCTGGACGAGAATTTCGAGGAGCACGACGAGTTGATTGATGGTCTTCCAGCACGCGTTATTCAGCACGAGTACGACCACTTGGAGGGCAAGGTCTTCACCGACCGTCTCTCGCCACTGCGCCGCAACCTGCTGAAGGGCAAGATGACAAAGCTCTCAAACGGCAAGTACCGTTGCGCATATAAGACTAAGTAACAAACGATTAAAGATATGACAAACACAGGTTTCTGGAATGAGGCTTCGCGTGGCGGAGCTATCGTAGGATTGGTGAATGTAGTCCTATCGGCTATCGGAATGGCCCTGCCTTCGATCGCTTTCGTGGCAAGCCTGATCAATTTCGTAGCAACGATCTACCTCTTGTTCTACTTCACGCGACGTCGCTCAATGCTCTTCTATAAGGAGGGCTACACCTACACCGAGTCGATGGGATTCATCGTTGCGATGGGTCTCTTCGCGGGTATCATTGCAGGTGCTTATCAGATCGTAGCGAGCAACTTCCTCTTTAAGGAGATGTTCGAGGAGACCTTCAACACCTCGATTGCAACCCTTAAGCAGACAGGTCTCTATACCAACGAGATGATGGACCAGATGGTAACAATGATGCGCTCATACACCTTTTCGCCTCTGCCCGCGCTACTTGCGAATATTTTTGGCAATGTGCTCTACTTCGGTTTTTGCGGTCTCTTTATCTCAATCGGCACGAAACGTGAGCCCGAGATTTTCGATATAAATATTCCTGACGAGGAGAATGAGTAAGCGATTGGACATATCTGTCGTAGTACCTCTCTACAACGAGGAGGAGTCGCTCTGCGAACTTGCCGCGTGGATTGACCGCGTAGCAAAAGCTGAGTCACTCTCATACGAAATCGTGATGATTGACGACGGCTCTAACGACAACTCGTGGGCCGAGGTGGAGCGATTGAAAACACTCTACCCCACAATCAAGGGTATCCGCTTCGGTCGCAACTACGGCAAGTCGGCCGCTCTTTACTGCGGCTTTGCCGAGGCTGAGGGAGAGGTGGTCTTCACTATGGATGCCGATCTGCAAGATTCACCCGACGAGATTCCCGAGATGCGTCGTATGATTCTGGAGGATGGCTACGACCTGGTGTCGGGCTGGAAGAAGAAGCGTTACGATCCTGCAGGTAAGCGTCTGCCGAGTAAGTTCTTCAACCTCACGGCGCGTATCGTTTCGGGCATCAAGCTACACG
>JAFOEH010000171.1 GCA_017380275.1 Alistipes sp. | reverse complement strand
GTGCTCCACTGCAACAATACCCTGTGGTCGAGATGAAATCCGCCAAGGCGGAAATCCTTGCGTGCATACAAACTCGTAAGGCTGATCGCATCCCCGCTTTGTCGCACCTGACTCTGGGCGTCGTAATAGATTTTGTTATCGACAAGGCCCTGCCAGAAACCAACCTCGAAAGCAAGGTCGGGGATATCGAGCGACAGCTCGAAACGAGTTTCATCCTCCTGCTTAAAGGAGTTGAACCAGACATAGTGGTTCGAGAATAGGTTCTCCTCCCAATACGAGGGCGATCGTCGCGTCTGCGAGAATCGGCCCGAGAGAGTAACCGGACGTCCTCGGAGGCGTGCCGTCAATGCGATGTGGGCATTGAGGTCGAAGTCTCCGCTCCTATAACCCGATGGGTAGTACTTTGCGTTAGCTCCCCAATCGGCAAATCTTTTCACCTTTCCGCTGACGGCTCCGTAGGCATACCAGGCAGTCTTCTTGACATTACCCTGATGGCCGCCAACATAGTCGTCGAATGCAAACTGCGAATAGGCGTACATATCAATTCCTACTCCTCCACCCAAGCGGCCGACAGCACCATCGCGGTCCCACGGCTGCGCCTCGACAAAGAAGCGGTTGGAGATAACTCGCTCGCGGATCGAATCACGCGACTCGTCGGGCGAGATATACCAATTCTTATAATATACATCGGTGGTGGGGATAAACTCGCCGTTGTCGTCCATCGAGCCACGATCGTTGGTGAACTCGGCGTACTTGTCGGTGTAGAGTTTATTCCACTCATTGTATTCAAAAATGTGGCCAAAGTAGATTGCAGTCAGATCGGCCAGCGAAAAATCGTAATCGGTAACAGGCTGCAAGGGGATGGCGATGGCCTGTTTTACGAAGAACGAGTTGTTGCGGTAAGAGTTGTGAGCCTCGGCCTCGGCCAGCTTCATCGGAACACCCGAGGGGTGTTCGTAGGTAGTATCGGCAACAGCCCAGATACCCACCGCGCCACCATTCTCGCGCTGCTTGATGCGGTTATTGATATAAGCGGCGTGGACAGAGTAGCGCTTACCCGTATGAGAGAAGGCAACCGAGAGGTTATGATTAGAGGTGCGCTGCCAATCGTAGAGTCCCTGCGTACCGCGAGATTTGTAGCTTACGTTAAAGCCCGTAGAGGGCGAGATATTATGAGCCGTTATAACCTCGAAATGCTCCTCACGATAACGCTTCTGCCCCGACTCGAGGTAGGTGAAGTTAAGGTAGGGGGTTTTCGAGTTATAGAAGGGCACGTTATCCATACGATAGGTGTAGGAGTCGTAGGATTGTGCGAATGTGAAATCGGAGCTTGTGGGGCGATCGAAATAGTTGAACGGCAGGGTTGATTGACCCAAGCCACCGAGAGTCATATCGCCCACGCCTTTAAGCTGATAGGGATGATCAATTCGCCAATTGCTTAATGTGGTATCGAGCGGCATAATCTCCACGTCGTTCATATCGCGATCGACCGTCCACATAAAGTTGGGCAGAGCGCGGATAGAGTCGTTGAAGTAGTATGACTCCAAAGGTTTGCGGTCGCGCCTAACACGGGTAGAGTCGCGCTGCTCATCACCCTCCTCTCCCTCCTGGCGAGTATCGAAGGGGTTACTGCCACCCAGAGCATTGCCCTGGCCCGCACGCTGCGAACGGGCAATATCGCGGGCATCGAGCTGCGCAAACGCATCAACAGGCAGTGCCGCCAGAAACGCCACAACCAAAAGAGTTAATATGCGCAAACCTATTTTCATTCTCTGTCGATATCTAAACAAACTATTTTTTACTTGAATTTATTGCCCAACGGATTGTAGAAATCACGATATAGAGCAGGATAATGGCGGGAACAGAGTAGAATCTGAGCAGCGCCACCAGCACCACACAAAGGGCGATGAAGATGTAACGGATCTCGTTACCACGCCAGCCGAAGCCCTTGAACTTGAGGGCGAACATACGGATGGGAGAGATCAGAAGGTAGGCCATAGCTACCGAGATAACAAGGACGATCTCCTTCGTAAGTGCCACATTGCCACCGACGGCCAACATTGCAAGCGAGAGGCAGAAGAGGCCATTGGCAGGGGTGGGAAGGCCGCAGAACTCGGTGCTCTGCGTGGTATCGACATTGAACTTGGCGAGTCGCAAAGCCGAGAAGGCTACGATAATGAAGGTTGCGTACTGAAGCCACGAAGCTATATCGGCAGGCATTGCGCTGAGCTGGGGCAGCAGGCCGTAGAGCGTGAACATAGCCACCGAGGGGACCAAACCGAACGACACCATATCGGCCAGAGAGTCGAGCTCGACACCGATAGCCGACGAAGAGTGGAGCAATCGGGCGGCAAAGCCATCGAGGAAGTCGAACAGCGCCGAGATGACAACAAGCCAGAAGGCAAGCTCGAAATTGGAGTGTACCATAAGAGCTACGGTAGCCGCCGAGCCGCACACCAGATTACCGAGCGTGAGCATATTTGGTATAGTAAAGAGTCGAATCTTCATCTTTTTCTTAATTAAAACGCCTTAACAATCGGCAAAGTTACGAAAAATTTTTATCTTTGTATAATATATTAAATATCTTCTTACCTAAAACTATGAATAATAACAGATATTGCGTGATAATGGCGGGCGGAGTAGGTACACGCTTTTGGCCTAAAAGTAGAAAATCAAAGCCAAAGCAGTTCCTCGACATCCTTTCGACGGGACGGTCGTTCATACGTTCGACCTACGAGAGATTTCTGCCGATCATACAGCCCGAGAACTTTCTTGTTGTAACAAATAGTGCATACCGTGATCAGGTGCTGGAGCATATTCCCGAACTTAAGCCCGA
This sequence comes from Alistipes sp., assembly GCA_017380275.1. Next base: position 2,570 of record JAFOEH010000171.1, on the reverse strand, counting down.
GCAGATACTATGCGAGCCGATTGGACGCAACACGGCGCCCTGCATTGCTTATGCGGCATATGTCCTCAAAAAGAAGAATCCCGATGCGCAGATGATTATCACCCCATCGGATCACTTGATACTCAACGAGGTGAATTTCCACGCCGTCGTGGAGGAGTGCGCTGAATTTACAGCCAACAATAACAAACTGCTTGCCGTCGGTATCAAGCCCAGCCGACCTGATACGGGATATGGTTACATTCAAAAATCGAGCGAAGATTCGATTTCGAAGGTGAAGTGCTTTACCGAGAAACCAAGTCTGGAGGTGGCGCAGACATTTATAGAGTGCGGAGAGTTTGTGTGGAACGCAGGAATATTTATCTGGCGTGCCGACAGCATTATCAAGGCATTTGAGAAGCATCTGCCAGAACATTATGCGCTATTCGCGGCAATCGAGGAGAAGATCGGAACAGAGCAGGAGGCAGCCGCCATCGAGCAGGTCTATACGGAGTGTAAATCAATCTCGATAGATTACGGAATTATGGAGAAGGCCGACAACGTATATGTTCACAACAGTGACTTCGGCTGGAGCGACGTGGGAACGTGGGGATCGGTGCATCAGCTCTCGCGCAAGGATCGTTACGCAAATGCGCTCTCACACGAGGGGTGTTTTACATACGATACGCGTAATTCGTTGGTTTCGGTGCCAAAGGGAAAGGTGGCCGTTATCAATGGTTTGAGAGATTACATTGTGGTCGATACGGAGGATGTGCTGATGATATGCCCGCGAAGCGAAGAGCAGAGCATACGAAAGTATATCGACGATGTGCGTTTTGCCAAAGGCGAGGAGCATATTTAACATAGAAAAAACTAATAAAAACGATAGATTATGGAACAACAGAAACAGAAAATCGCTCTGCCCGACAACGCATATCGCGAACTGAAGCCGGGTGAGGAGTACAAGCCCTTGATGCCGGCCGATTCGACTCCGGCGGAGGTTACGCCCTATTCGGTTACGATGGGTATTGTGATGGCAATAATTTTCTCGGCTGCGGCGGCCTTCCTCGGATTGAAGGTAGGTCAGGTATTCGAGGCGGCTATTCCGATTGCGATTATCGCCGTAGGTATGGGTACGGCGCTGGGCAAGAAGAATATGCTCGGACAGAATATTATCATTCAATCGATAGGTGCATCGTCGGGTGTTATCGTGGCGGGTGCGATCTTTACGCTGCCAGCGCTCTACATTCTTGATTTGGATGCTCAGTTCTATCAGATCTTCCTTTCATCATTGCTTGGTGGAGTGCTGGGTATCGTGCTACTGATTCCCTTCCGCAAATACTTCGTTAAGGATATGCACGGCAAGTACCCCTTCCCTGAGGCTACGGCTACAACCGAGGTATTGGTATCGGGCGAAAAGGGCGGAAATCAGGCTAAGCTGCTGGCTGTTGCAGGTTTGATAGGTGGATTGTACGACTTTGCGGTGAGCACGTTCGGCGCGTGGACCGAGGTTGTTTCGACTCGTCTGACTGCGTTTGGTGCGATGTGTGCCGACAAGTTCAAGGTCGTATTCTCTCTCAACACGGGTGCCGCGGTGTTGGGATTGGGTTACATTATCGGACTGAAGTATGCCGTAATTATCACAGCAGGTTCGTGCCTCGTGTGGTTCTTGATCGTGCCGCTGATTGGCTCGATTGCTCCCGATGCGGCATCGCTCACGCCTGAGACAATCTTTACCGACTACGGTCGTCCGATTGGAATCGGTGGTATTGCGATGGCCGGATTGATCGGAATCATCCGTCAGGCAGGTATTATCCGTCAGGCTGTAGGGCTGGCCGTAGGTGAGCTCACAGCGAAGAAGGGCGGCGCAGCAACGGAGGTTGAGCGTACACAGCGCGATCTGCCGATGAAGTTGATTCTGTCGGTACTGATTGCGGCGCTGATTGCTTGCTTCGTATTCTTCCAGTTTGGATTGTTAGGTAATGGCGTACAGAGTGTTGTAGCATTGCTGATCGTATTTGTGATTGCGTTCCTCTTCACGACCGTGGCGGCAAACGCTATTGCTATCGTGGGTACGAATCCCGTATCGGGAATGACGCTGATGACGCTGATTCTTTCGTCGCTCGTATTGGTGAGCATCGGCCTGAATGGTGCGGCTGGTATGACTGCGGCTCTTATCATCGGTGGCGTTGTCTGCACGGCTCTCTCGATGGCTGGAGGTTTTATCACCGACTTGAAGATTGGCTATTGGCTGGGTACTACTCCTAAGAAGCAGGAGGGATGGAAGTTCCTCGGAACGTTCGTGTCGGCTGCAACCGTTGCGGGTGTGATGATCGTGCTGAACGATACATACGGCTTTACGGGTGAGGATGCGCTCGTGGCTCCGCAGGCAAATGCGATGGCTGCGGTTATCCAGCCGCTGATGACTGGTGGTTCGACACCTTGGATCCTCTACTTTATGGGCGCAGCGTTGGCGTTGGTGCTGACGGCTATCGGAGTGCCCGCATTGGCTTTCTCGCTGGGTATGTTTATCCCGATGTATCTGAACGCTCCGCTGGTAGTGGGTGGTCTGATTGCTTGGTTCGTATCATCTC
>JAFOEH010000170.1 GCA_017380275.1 Alistipes sp. | reverse complement strand
GACGCCATTGCCGACAGCAATATGGAAGGTATCGAGGAGGAGTTGGGCGACTTGCTGCTGCACGTAATGTTCTACTCGAAATTAGGCGAGGAAGAGGGACGTTTCGACTTTGGCGAGGTGGCACATAAGGAGTGCGACAAGCTTATCTATCGCCATCCGCACGTATACAGTGACATTCACGCCGATACGCCCGAGGAGGTTACAAAGAATTGGGAGGCTCTGAAACTTCGCAAGAAGAAGCGTCAGGGCGGTGGCATTCTGGGCGGTGTTCCCCGTTCGCTGCCCGCAATGGTAAAGGCTTATCGCATAGGCGAGAAGGCTGCAAATTCAGGCTTCGACTGGGAAAAGAAAGAGGATGTTTGGGAGAAGGTCAAAGAGGAGGTTGCAGAGATCGAAGTAGAGATTGCACGCGGCGATAAGGAGCGCACGGCTTCCGAGATTGGAGATCTGTTCTTCGCTCTGGTAAATATGTGTCGTCTTTATGGTATCGACCCCGAGATGGCATTGGAGCAGTGCAATAAGAAATTTATCCGCCGCTTTCAGCATATGGAGGCAGAAGCCGGCGACAGACTCTTTACAGAGATGACCGCCGACGAACTCGATCAAATGTGGCGCAACGCCAAACGCGACGAATAGTACTTATTATATATATAAAAGGTATTGAGGTATTAAAATCGTAATTTTAACGCAGGATTTGTCTAACACAAATCTACCTCACCTCAAAAGCAGTAATGATGCAAAAAGCGCCACTTTTTGCATCATTACCATTTTAATAGCCTCTATATAAATTAATACAGCTCGATATATTCGAAGGTATTACCAACGGCTGTTAAGTATCGCTGGAACATCTCCTGCGAGATAACCACCGTACCCGTATTGTCGTTTGGATGAAACGATAGCGACTGCTCGTTGCGCAGGTTGGCATCCAGAAATAGATGCACGTGGTTCTCCTCGTCGTTAATCAAGCCAAAAGGCGACACCGAGCCGGGACGGAGTCCCAAATATTTTTCCATACGCTGCTCCGACGCGAACGAGAGTTTTCCCTGATGTAAGCGGTGCTCCAGGTCGTGGATTGCCATCGACTGCTCGCTGTCGAAAACCACAAGATAGTGACGATTGCCCTTGTGATTACGGAAAAACAGATTCTTACAATGCTTCGAGCCATCCTTTCGCCAATACTCACGCGCAATCTCGATGGTCGGAGCCTCTGGGTGATCATACACCTCGTACTCTATATCGTGGGCAGCCAGAAAATCGAAAACTCGCTGGCGGCGCATCTGCAACTGATTCTCTTCACTCATAACTTAGGGTTGCTTTAAATTCTACTTCGAGGCTGCTCCCAGCACTCCCATACGATCCTTTGCCCATTCATTCTGCGCACGCAAAGTCTGCTCGACAATATCGCGCACTGCGCCTTTACCGCCATCAAACTCCGACACATAACGCGAAGCTTCGATGACCTCCGAGCAGGCATCGGCCGGACAAACCGGAATACCTACCTTCTGCATACACTCCAAATCGGGGATATCGTCACCCATATAGATAGTCGTCGCGGGATCGATGTTATACTCCGCAAAAAACTCGTCCATAGCGGCAATTTTATCCATACAATTCAGATACATCTTCGTCACACCCAGACGCTCCAGTCGCGCACGCAAAAGATTGCCGTGACCACCCGAAATGACGCACACCTTATAGCCACGACGAATGGCATAAGCGATGGCGTAACCATCTTTGGCATAATACTTTCTGACGAAATCCGATCCGTCGCCGATAGGCATTATTCCGCCATCGGTCATCACGCCGTCGACATCAAAGACAAAGGCTTTGGTCTTGGCTATATCCTCTTTGAAATTTCCCATATTATCTTCTGTTTAATTTTTTCGTGATGTGGTAAATATATACTCATCCAACAACTCGTAAATCTGCTGTTTCAGAGGCTCGCCCTCCAACATCGCTACGTGACGCTCAGCGACAGCCTTATCTCCTCTGACGGCAGGGCCTGTCTGCACATTGCGCGGATGCTCCGACTCGATAGCCTTACGTGCCGTCTCCTCGATCAAAGGTCGCAACACATCAAACGAGAATCCCTCGCGCTGTGATAAGCGATCGGCAGCCATCGAATAGAGTGCATTGACAAAATTACACGCCAAAACACCCGCAAGATGGATCTCACGACGGCTCTGCGAATCGGCAGAATAGACTCTCATACTCAACTTCTCGGCAAAGGATTTTATCTGCTGCTCCACTTCATCGTTGCAGCCTTCAACAAAGAGTGGAACTTTTCCGAAATCAACTTCGCGGCCACTCGTAAATGTCTGAAAAGGATATAACACTCCGCATCGGCCCTCGCCAAGCGCCTCGACACCAACACTGCCGGCCGTATGCACCAAAATTGAGTCAGCCGGACGATGTAGCCTCTCGGCGACTTCGGCTACAGCACGATCACTAACCGAGATTACATAAAAATCGGCCTCGGCAACATCATCGAAATCCGTAGTCCACTCCGAGCGCGCCATCTGCGCTATGGCGGCAGCACGCTCAGCATTGCGCGCCACGACCTGACAAAGCTCAACTCCCCAGCTGCGACTTACGGCCAATGCTACAGCCTCGGCAACGTTTCCGCTACCAACCACAACAACTCTTACAACATCGTTTCTCTCCGTCATATCTATATTAACTCAATAATTTTCACATTCTTTTCGCTCGCGCGCGTAACACTCTTCAACTCATCGACAGCCGCCGAGCAAGCATCGATATCACTGCTTTGCAACTCGATCGTATCGCGACCGAAGCCCTTATTATCAACCGCCTCTAAGATATCGTACACACGGAGCGTATTGATATCGCGAGCCGGAGCATAGCACACCTCATACTCACTCTTGCCCCGATGAATCTCATTCAGCATACCTGCCTCGACCAACGTAAACAGCACATTGCTAAGGATTCGCGTCGGCACCTCCAATTGATCGCGGATAACAGCAACGTGAAGAGCACCCTTGCCGTCACGGAACGCACGCGACACAATAACCATAATAGCAATCATCAACTTGCGACGGCAGTCGTAGCTCGCCAGCAACGACTCTCGCTCCTCGTCGAAACGTTGTACATTCTGAAAGGCAAACGACAGTTCACCACCCAGCAACAAAATCTGCCACGAGGTCTGCATCCAAATAAGGAATAGCGGCAAGGCCGCAAAACTACCATAGATGG
>JAFOEH010000169.1 GCA_017380275.1 Alistipes sp. | reverse complement strand
CATCGGCGAGATTGCTGATAGCAACAATAACGTTCCGGCCCACAGCAGCACCAACCCAACAACCGCGTATTTAAGACGACGTGCCCAGCAGTAGGCAACCATCACATAGGGGTGAACTAAGAGATAGAGCCCTAACATCATCGGCGCTTTGAAACAGTCCCAAAAATCGAACACACACGAGATTGCGAACGGCACCAGCACGCCCATAATCAACGTATTGAGGAATACAAAGGCGTATCGCTCGGCTGTGGTCAGAGGCAGGGTCATTTCGAGCGAGGCGCGATTGGTCGTTCGATCGAGCGAACAAAACGACATATTCGCAACTCCCTTCACAACAGCACACAAACACACCAACATAGTTTGAAAAATACCCTCGATTTCGAGGAAGAATTTGAACTTTGCCAATATCAACAGAGCCATCGCTGACAAAATGGCAATGACCGATCCAAAAAGCATTGCATACGAGCGACCATACTCGGCATAGTGTTTTGCGGTGTATTGCGCCACACGGCGCAGACTAAATGTTGTCATAACGGCTTAAAGTTTTGATTGGTTAGCAATTACGGCTGCAACCTCGCGCGGCGATCGGGTTGCTGCATTGAACATCATCTCCATATCCATACGGCTCTCCTCGTCGCCCTCGGCAACCCATACTCCGCGCACTCCCGCCACACTCGGCTCGGAATAGAGAGGCTTCACACCCGCAGGAACAACGCCTACGCCGAACAGCGTCGAAAGCGTTGCAATGCTCTCGTTGAGAACCATTCGGTGCGGTTCGAGGATCACCAGGCGATCGACCAGATTCTCGATATCGCGTGCCGCGTGGGTCGAGATCACGATCGTGCGCTCATCATTCACCTGCTCGGCAAGCATCTGACGCAGAGCCTGTCGCGCGGGAATATCCAAACCGTTGGTCGGTTCATCGAGCAACAACACGGGAGTATTGCACGCAAGCGCAAAAGCCAAGTATGCCTTCTTGCGCTGTCCCATTGACATACGATCAATACGCTCGGCACGATTGACCTCGAAACGCGAGCAACAATCGTCAAAACGTGCCTGGTCATAATTGGGATAGAACGGCGCAGTAACCTTCACAAAGCGATCAAGAGTCAGCTGAGGAAGGCTGAACTCTTCGGGCACGATCATCAACGATGTGTAGAGCGCCGTGCCTCGCTGCGCAACATCGACACCCTCAACCGCGATTGTCCCCGCATTGGGATCGAGCAAACCCGCCATCAGATTGAGCAACGTGCTCTTGCCCGTACCATTGCGACCCAACAACCCGACAATCTCTCCCGACGGAATCATCATCGACAGCGAGTCGAAAACCTCCGTGCGAGATTTAAGGGTGGCGTAACTAAATTTTAAATCACGAATTTCGATCATAGTTTTGTTCAGTTTTTGAATTTGTTTTTGTTTGGCGCGCTTAGTGTATTAGTGCATTAATACACTGCAAAGGTAGCGATTAATTCTAAACATCCAAATTCTCATCCAATTTTTTCGGAATATTTTTGGGCAAAATAAAAAATGACCACTCAAAGAGTGGTCATAAATTTTCGGCGTGGTTACGGTTAGTCGATCAATCCGAAGTGTTGCAGAGCCTTGCAGATACCCTCGTTATCGACCGTATCGGTGACATAGACCGCCGCCTGCTTAGCAGTGTCGACCGCATTGCCCATTGCAACACCCCACCCCACGTGACCGAGCATACTCACATCGTTGCCACCATCGCCAAACGCCATAGCCTCCTCGCGCGAGATACCGAAATATGCCAGCATCGTATCAACGCCCTGCTGTTTGCTCACGCCACGCAGATTGACATCAGCAAAAAGCGGGTGCCAGCGCGTCGATTCGCAATGTTGCAGATAGCGCTCGACAATCGGGCCCTCGTCCACCTCATCGACATAAATATTCGCCTGATAGATATTGCGTTTGATCGTCTGGCGGGGATCCTCGACACGTGGAGCAGGCAGTGCGATATTATCCCACACGGTCTGCACGCGATCGTCGACATAGTTGATCGTGCTACCCACCTCGTCCATAAACGAACAAGGGAAGGGGTGGTTGTTCTCTTCGAGGAAATCGACAATCGCCTCCAAGTCACTCTGCGGGATCGTCGCCTTACTGATCACCGTCGTGCCGTCCTCGGCCAAGCAGCAACAACCATTGAGCGTGATGTAAGCGTCGAACTTGATTCGACTCACCACCTCGGTCTGATTCAGCAGGCGTCCCGTTGCCAGGATCACCTTCACACCTCGTCGGCGCAACTCGGCCAACGCCTCCACCGTCGCATCGCTCACGCGGTGGGTATTGAAACTCACAAGTGTGCCGTCAATATCGAAAAAGACTGCACGAATATTGGGT
>JAFOEH010000021.1 GCA_017380275.1 Alistipes sp. | reverse complement strand
ATGCCATCTACTTCGGTGTGGGCGTACTCAATATGCGTGCCCGTTCGTCGGTGAACTTTACGCTGGACGATCTGGCCACCATCGTTCATACGGCCCACGAGGCGGGCGTCAAGACTTACCTCACGGTAAATACCATCCTCTACGACAACGAGATGGAGGATCTGCGCGAGGTCATCGACCGTGCCGTCAAGGAGGGTGTCGATGCCATCATCGCTGCCGACGTTGCCGCCATTATGTATGCCCGCAAGGTGGGTATGGAGGTGCATATCTCCACGCAGTGCAACATCTCCAATATCGAGGCTGCCGAGTTCTACTCGCAGTGGGCCGACGTTGTGGTGCTGGCGCGCGAGCTGAGCCTCGAGCAGGTGAAGCATATCTCCGACCAGATTGTCGAGCGCGACCTGCGTGGCCCGAAGGGTGAGCCGCTTCGCATCGAGATGTTTGCTCACGGAGCGTTGTGTATGTCCATCTCGGGCAAGTGCTACCTTAGCGAGCACGAGGAGCATTGCTCGGCCAATCGTGGTTCGTGCCGTCAGATCTGCCGTCGCAAATACCTCATCACCGAGATGCAGACGGGCCGTCAGCTCACCATCGATGGCCGCTACGTCCTTTCGCCGAAGGATCTCTGCACGATCGACTTTCTGGATAAATTTATCGCCGCAGGCGTTCGCGTGCTGAAGATCGAGGGCCGTGCCCGCGGTGCTGAGTACGTCAAGCGCGTTGTCGAGGGCTACGACGAGGCCCTGCGTGCTATGGAGCGTGGCGAATATACGCCCGAGCTTGCCGCTCAGCTCAAGGAGCGCCTCTCGACGGTCTTCAACCGAGGTTTCTGGGAGGGTTACTACGCAGGCCGCGACATCGCCGAGCATACCGAGCGTTACGGCTCGTCGGCCACAGAGCGCAAGGTCTATGTGGGCAAGGTCACCAACTTCTTCTCGAAGATCTCCGTTGCCGAGGTACTGGTCGAGGCTGCCCCGATTGATGAGGGTGAGCAGCTGATGTGGATGGGCGAGACCACGGGCGTGGTGGAGATGCCTGCCGAGGGTTTGGTGCTGAAGGAGCAGGTCGTGAAGCACATCCCGCAGGGAGTCTACTTCTCGATCAAGGTGCCGTGCCGACTGCGCCGTGGCGACAAACTCTACAAGATGGTCCCGGCCGAGCAGGTAGCATCACTTTTGCAATAACTTTTAATAACCTTATAACTTCAGAAATATGTTCACAGCAGATATCTATTCAGCGCGTCGCGAGGAGCTTTGCCGCCGCGTAGGTAAGGGCCTTATCCTTCTCCCCGGTAACGTGGAGTCGCCCTTCAACTATCCCAACAATACATTCCACTTCCGTCAGGACTCGACCTTCCTCTACTTCTTCGGTCACAGCGTTCCCGCCCTTGCCGGCACCATCGATGCCGAGACGGGCGAGGCTACACTCTATGGCGACGACTTTACGGTTGAGGATATCATCTGGATGGGCCCCCAGCCCACCATCCGCGACTTTGCCGATCAGGTAGGTGTTCCCGTAGCGAAGCCTATGGCCAGTCTTACGACCGACGTTCAGCGCGCCATCTCTCTCGGCCGCGAGGTGCACTATCTGCCTCCCTACCGAGGTGAGACCAAACTTATGATGGCCGACCTGCTGGGTATCGCCCCCTCGATGCTCCACGCTCGCAAGTCGTGGGATCTTCTGTTTGCTGTAGCCGAGATGCGTGAGTGCAAGGGCGAGGAGGAGATTGCCGCTCTGGAGGAGGCATTCGAGATTGGCTACCAGATGCACACTGCCGCTATGCTCAACACCCGTGTAGGTCGCACCGAGCACGAGGTTGCGGGCATCGTCGATGGTATGGCTCTGCGTTATGGTACAGGCGTTTCGTTCACCACCATCCTCTCGCAGCACGGCGAGGTGCTCCACAACCACGACCACTCGGGTACTATGGAGTCGGGCCGACTGCTGTTGTGCGACGCTGGTGGCGAGCATCTGAACGGCTATGTTTCGGACCACACGCGTACCTTCCCTGTTAATGGTAAATTCACTCAGCAGCAGAAGGATATCTACAATATCGTTCTCGCGGCCCACGACGCTGCAGCCGCAGCTCTGCGTCCCAATATGATGTACTCGGAGTACTCTGACGCCGCCTTCCGCACCTTGATCGAGGGCCTGAAGGGACTCGACCTTGTTCGTGGCTCGGTGGACGATGCCATCGCCGCAGGCGCAGCCTACCTCTTTATGCCTCACGGCTTGGGCCACGGCATCGGTCTTGATGTTCACGACTGCGAGAATATCGGCGAGCGCTCGTTCTCATTCGCCGAGGTCGAGGATCGCGCCAAGGAGGTTGCCTGCTGCATCACGCGCCAGTGGTGGCGCCTACAGCCCGGAACCGTTCTCTCGAATGAGCCGGGTATCTACTTCGTTCCCGACCTTATCGACAAGTATAAGGCCGAGGGCAAGTGTCAGGGCATAGTCAATTACGACAAGCTGGAGCAGTACCGCGACTTCGGCGGTATCCGTCTTGAGGACGATATGATTGTAACAGCCACAGGCTCAAAGCAGATCGGCTCGAAGCAGATCCCCATCACCGTTGAGGATGTCGAGGCGATGGTTGGCCAGAACTAACGATGACAACACTCTATCTATTCCCCACCTCGAAGGAGGCCGAGGGACTACTCTCTCGACGATCCGACCTTAAATCGCAGGTCGGCTTTGTCGGAGTGGGTATGGCCGAGGCGGCAGCCTCTACGGCGCGCCTTATCGTGGAGCATCGTCCTCGTAGGGTTGTGCTGTGCGGTATTGCGGGTGCGTGTGATGAGCGTCTGCGGGTGGGCGAAGTTGTTGAGGTCGTAAGCGATAGCGTTGCCGAGCTTCCTGCACGGTTTGCCCTGAAGTATCACTCCGAGCCTATCACCTGCCTTCCTAAGGTCAGCTCCTTCACCGTCAGCCGTACGGGCGCAAGCCTGCCTTTGTGCGGAGATGATGCGCTACCCTCGATCGAGCAGATGGAGGGCGCAGCCGTAGCCGCTGTAGCTAAGCAGTTGGGGGTGGATTTTCGCCACATAAGAGCCATTTCAAACTACGTCAGCGACGATCGCTCGGCGTGGCGCATACACGAGGCTGTGGAGGCTCTGGGCGAGGCCCTCAAGGTCGAGATAGAGAACGAATAAAACTTATCGCAATGAAAAAATATATCATCTACCTGCTTCTGGTCATCATCCTGATCCTCTTCCTCTTCTATATGAGCGATCACATCAGCCTCTGGTTCTCGCGTATGGGTACGCAGATACTTATCATCGTCGTGGCCTTCATCGCGGGCTGGATTCTCGGTCGCTGGCAGCGATAGTAAATTAAATCAACCAAACGATATGAAACTCCTCAAACAACTACTTCTCGCCGCAGCTCTCGTTGTGGCAATCCCCGCCGTAGCTGACGTTGCCAACATCGTCCCCTCGGCACTCACTTGCGAGTATGAGGCATCGCCCGTACTCGACATTCAGAATCCGCGTCTGTCGTGGATAAATCTCAACCCCTCGCAGACGCAGGGCGTCGAGCAGTCGGCCTACCGCATCCGCGTTGCCACCTCACCCGACTTTAAGGAGGTCGTGTGGGATTCGGGCAAGGAGCTCTCGTCGGAGTCGGCCTTTATCACCTATAAGGGCAAACCCCTCGCCTCGCGCACCTCATATTGGTGGCAGGTGATGGTGTGGGACAAGGAGGGTAACGCCTCGGCTTGGAGCGCACCCGCCCAGTGGCATATGGGCCTTGAGGCGGATGAGTGGCAGGGCGAGTGGATTGGTGCGCCGTGGCAGGGCGAGGAGTCCTACGACGTTATGGGCTCAAAGGAGGTTACCCCTGCACCCCTTCTGCGTAAGGAGTTTTCGGTGAAGAAACCCATTAAGCAGGCTCGCTTCTATGGTACGGGCCTTGGCTACTTCGAACTCTATATCAACGGCTCTCGCGTTGGCGAGGATTACCTCTCACCCAACCAGACCAACTACACTACGCGTCCTACGCTCGATACCCGTCCCATCGTGGTTACCGATCCCTTCGAGGAGTACACCGTAATGTACCTCACGCACGATATCACTTCGCTCCTTAAGCAGGGCGAAAATGCTGTCGGCGCCATCCTCGGCAATGGTTTCTACGATGTTGTGCAGTATTGGCCCGCATTGGGATATGGTACGCCCCGCTTTATGGGACAGATCGAGATCATCTATGAGGATGGCTCACGCGAGGTTGTTGCATCCGACACCTCGTGGCGTGCCGAGCGCAGCGCCATTGTCAGCGACCAGATCTACCTTGGTGAGCACTACGATGCCCGCCTTGAGCACGACGGCTGGGCAACAGCCGCCTACGATGATAGCTCTTGGCAGAGCGTAGCCTTGAAGAAGGCTCCTCGCGGAAAACTCATTCCGCAGAACGGCCCTGCCGACCGCATCACCAAGCGTTATGCCCCCATCGAGTTCGAGAAGTGCGATGACCACATCCGCATCAAGTTCCCCGAGGAGATCTCGGGATGGCTGGCGCTGAAGAATATCAAGGCCGAGAAGGGCCAGCGCATCGACATCAAATATATCACCGAGTCGCCCGGACAGGGCACCAACTCCTACACGGCTCGCGGCACGGGCGATGAGTCCTACCACGCACGCTTCACCTGGTTTGTATTCTCGGAGGTCGAGGTGCGCGGCATCTCAAACCTCACAGCCGAGCAGGTCGAGGCCCACGCTGTGAACTCCGATGTGGCGATATCGGGTGAGTTCCGCACCTCTAACGAGCTGATTAACACCATCAATAAGATCTGGCAGCGCAGCCAGCTCGACAATATGCACGGCGCCATCGCCAGCGACTGCCCCCACCGCGAACGCTCACCCTACACGGGCGACGGTCAGGTGGCCTGCGTAACGGTTATGCACAACTTCAACGCACAGACCTTCTACAACAAGTGGCTGCGCGACATCCGTGGCTCACAGCTCCTGGGCGGATATGTTCCCAACTCGGCACCGTGGCAGCCAGGCTGTGGCGGTGGTGTAGGCTGGGGCGCAGCTATGGAGATTATGCCGTGGGAGTTCTACGTTCACTACGGCGACCGCCGCGTCCTGGAGCAGAACTTCGACGCTATGCGTCGCCACGTCCGCTGGATGACAACGTGGGTTGATGATAATACTGGTCTTATGCTCTCGCACGACGAGCAGCGCTGGAAGAATCTCGGCGATTGGCTTCCTCCGCGCGAGTTGCCGCGTGCCGAGCTGGTTCACACCTACTTCCTCTGGCAGTGTGCCGACATCGTTGTCCGCACGGCTCACTCTCTGGGGGAGGATGCATCGGAGTTTATCTTGATCCGCGAGGCTGCAGCCAAGGCCTTCCACGATAATCTCTACGACCCTGCGACGGGCTCTTATGGCAAGTTTGGTAGCAACGTGCTGGCACTGAAGATTGGCGTTCCCGCCGACCGCAAGGCGAAGGTCGTAAAGGCTCTGCGCGATAATATCGCCGAGGTGAACGACCACCTCGATACAGGTATCGTCGCTACGCGCTTCCTCTTCGAGGTGCTGTGCGACAACGGCCTGAAGGATCTGGCCTACAAGATCATCAATCAGCGCGATTTCCCCTCGTTCGGCTGGTGGATCGAGCAGGGTGCAACCGTGACGTGGGAGAATTGGAACGGTAGGGACTCACGTAACCACCCGATGTTCGGTGGCGGTATCGGCTGGTTCTACCGCGATCTGGCAGGTCTGCGCGCTATCGATGCAGGCTTCCGCTCGTTCGACGTTCGCCCCGTTGTACCTGAGGGCTTGGAGTGGGTTGATTACACCCACGACACTACATATGGTCAGATTGCTATCCGCTGGGAGCACCGCGATGGTCGCTTCAAGTTGGTTTGCGACGTTCCCGTCGGCACTACCGCAACGCTGTGGCTCCCCTTCGAGGGCGCAGCGCCTGCAATCAAGGCCTCGGAGAATATCATCCCGAAGGGCCAGCGCGAGGGCTACGCACTGTATAAGGTTCGCTCGGGTCATTACGAATTTGAAACCGCCTTGTAATGAACCCTTTGCGCCTACACATATCCCCCTGCCCCAACGACACCTTTATGTTCGATGCAATGGTCAACGGCCGCATCGATTGCGAGGGGTTGCGCTTCGAGGTCGAGTACCACGACATCGAGGAGCTTAACGCCGCCGCACAGAGCGGTGTGCCCGACATCAGCAAGATCAGTTGCGCCCTGCTGCCCGCCATCACCGAGAGGTATACGCTCCTTAATAGCGGCGCGGCACTCGGTCGCGGCAACGGCCCGCTGCTCGTCAGACGCAAGGGCGAGCATAGCCCCATCCGCAACGTCGTTGTCCCGGGCCTGCACACTACGGCTAACGCGCTGATGCAACGCCTCTTCCCCGAGGTTGAGAGCCGCACGCCGATGCTCTTCTCCGAGATTGCTGCTGCCGTTGAGCGTGGCGACTTCGATGCGGGTGTGCTGATTCACGAGGGGCGCTTTGTCTATCAGCGCCGCAACCTCGAGCTCGTTGCCGATCTGGGCCTCGAGTGGGAGGCTCGCACCGGCTTGCCTCTGCCACTGGGAGGTATTGTCATCCGCCGCGATACTCCTGCAGACGTTCGCCAGAAGGTCGAGCGCGTACTGCGCCGCTCGATTGAATACGCCTTTGCCAATCCGATGCTCTCGCGCGAGTACGTCAAGAGCCACGCACAGGAGATGGAGGACGATGTGATTGATAGCCATATCGCGTTGTTTGTCAACGATTTTTCTCTCTCGCTTGGCGATGAAGGCCGCGCTGCAATGCAGGCTCTGACCGCTCTGGAGGAGTTCTAAGCAAAGTTGTGAAAAATTAAAGAGGGTACCCCCATAGGGGTATCCTCTTTTTTTTGTTGTGGTAAAAAAATCGCAAAGAATTAGTTGCAAACCGAAAAAATCTCTCTATCTTTGTGTCAGCAAACGGTTCTTATGCGGCTCTCGGCCGCGAAGATTAATAGGGAATCCGGTGCGAATCCGGGACAATGCCTGTTGCTGTAAGTTCCACTCCGGGCCTCTCGATGGGGCAGGACGTTAAGGTGGGCCGCCGATGAAGGGGCCGCTGTGAAAAAGTGAGCTGCCGATGAAGGTGGCCGCTATTCTAAAGATAGAACGTCTGTAGGAGTTTGTTTATGGTACTCTTTTGCCACTGACGCTGTGCGTTGGGAAGGCGCCATAAATGGAATAAGTCAGAAGACCTACCCTTTGCTTTATACCAGATTTGTAACCTGCAGGACTACGGGACGAATCAAAACTAATTTTATCCGTAAATTTTAAGTTTTGCCCCGTACTGCGGGGAGAGAGTGCGAGAAGACGCGTGGTTGTTGTCGTATCGCTATCTGCGGCATAAGATGTTTTGAGTTGGGTTCCGCTTGCGTAGCAACCAATGTTTAACTTAAAATACATTATGCTATGAAGCGATTTTTTACAATTTTAACCCTCGCGCTGTCGGCCTTCGCTATGACAGCCTGCGAGTACGACGATGATGCCCTCTGGGGTAAGGTCAATGAGTTGGAGAGTCAGGTCAATGCCAATACCGAGGACATTGCAACCCTCTCAGCACTTGTCGATGCTCTGAACAAGGGTAAGGTGATTACCTCTGTCGAGCAGACCGAGCAGGGCTATACGCTCACGTTGAGCGATGGCTCTACCATCACGCTGCGTAATGGCGAGGATGGTGATTCGTTCTTTGTAAGTGTAGTTGAAGAAAATGGTGTTGTGGTGATCACCCTTGCCGATGGCCGTGTGATCCGCATCCCCCTGATCGATTATGAGTTGCGCACCCTTACTTTCGAGGACGAGGATGCTCTTTTCGAGCCCTACACGCTCTCTTATGCCGATGCTGCGATTGCGGTGTGGAGCGATTTGATTGATGCCGTGCAGTATGGCGGTCGTCTGCTCTATAACGACTTCTCGAACGTTGCCTATGACTGGTCAGACGAGGGTAATACCTACCTCTCGAGCAGCTTCACAGGCCCCTTCTGGAATGGTGGCCACGCTATCTCGAACTACGTCTTGGCCGATTACGTGACTCTGCCCGAGGGCGCTTCGGCCTGGTATGAGTTGCAGCTCGCAACACTCGACGGCGGCCACGACGGCTCAACGAACTTCTGCGTTGTGAACAAGGGCACAAGCTTCTCGTTCAGCGATGGCGAGCAGCGTGTGATCGACCATATGTGGGTAACCAACATCACCTACACTCTTAATTCTCTCTTCGTTGGCGACGCTTATGCCGCCCCCGCAGGCGAGCAGTCGTGGCTCAAGATCGTGGCTACGGGTTACAATGCCGCAGGCGATCGCACCTCCGAGGCCGAGCACCTGCTCTGCCGTGGCAAGGACGATATCCAGACCGAGTGGGAGCGCTTCGATTTGACCTCGTTGGGTGAGGTTGCCAGAGTTGAGTTCGCAATTGTCGGAAGCGATGACCTCTGTGGCGATTGGGGCCTGAACACCCCTGCCTACTTCGCCTACGATGATGTTGCGGTACGTTTCAAGGCGGAGTAAGAGAATTGGAAATGAGGAAATTCGGATTTTTGTGTATGTTGATGGTTGTGGCCGCATCGTCTTGTAACAGAGACGATGTGGTTACAATCACATTAGAGGACGAACACTATCGTCCTGCCACAGTAGCGTCATCTCCATCGTGGAGTCGCGTTGTGGAATATACCCCTGCTCCGGGACAATATATTGGAGATGAGGAGTTTGCTGGCTTCACGGGCGAGGAGCTGACCCCTGCCGATGCCGTAGCCTATGCCGAGCGTCGCTTGGGCGAGGGAAAGTTCCTGTCGCTAGGCGGCTTTGGCGGATATGTGGTTGTCGGCTTCGACCATAGCGTCGATAATGTTGAGGGCTACGACCTTGCCATTCGCGCAAACAGCTACGAAGGCTCCTCCGAGCCGGGCATAGTGTGGGTTATGCAGGATTTGAATGGCGACGGCCTCCCCAACGATGGCTGGTACGAGCTTCGCGGTAGCGAGACGGGTGATGCGGCAACCCTGCAACGCTACTCCGTTACCTACTACCGCCCCTCGGCTGATGGCCAGAGCGTCGAGTGGAGCGATAGCGAGGGGGCGACGGGCACGGTCGATTATTTGGGCTCGTTCCATCCGCAGCCGTCGTACTACCCCGCGTGGATCGATGCTGCGAGCTACACGCTGACGGGCACACGCCTCGAAGCACGCAACTACGATAAGTCGGGCAACGGCTCGCTTTGGGTGCAACCCTCCTACGGGTGGGGCTATGCCGATAACTTCAGCGAGGTGGATATCGTGGATAAGACGACGAACCTGTTCGATATTGCCAACGCCATCGACACGCAGGGCGTAAGCGTCGAACTGAAATATATAGATTTTGTTAAGGTGCAGACAGCCCTTAACACCAAGAGCGGCTGGATAGGCGAGAACTCCACCGAGGTGGTGGACTTCAGCGACTACGGGCTCGCAAATAGATTGAAATGAGATATTTAACATCCATATTGATTGCCCTTGCAGCCATCACCCTTACGGGGTGTATGGAGTGGGATTATGGTCGAGAGGAGTCATTCTCCAACTCGGCCAATGGTCTTTTTATTACCAACGAGGGCAACTTCCAGTATGGCAACGCCTCGCTCTCGTTCTACGATCCTGCCACTCGCGAGGTCGAGAACGAGCTCTTCTACCGCTCGAATGCGATGAAGCTGGGCGATGTGGCGCAGTCGATGGTCATCCGCAACGGCATAGGGTGGGTGGTCGTTAATAACTCGCACGTCGTCTTTGCCATCGACACCGACACTTATAAGGAAGTTGGCCGCATCACGGGCCTCACCTCGCCCCGATACATCCACTTCGTCAGTGACGAGAAGGCCTACATCTCGCAGATCTGGGACAACCGCATCTTCATCATCAACCCTCGCACCTTCCAGATCACGGGCCACATCGAGTGCCCCGCGATGGATATGGAGAGTGGCTCAACGGAGCAGATGGTGCAGTGGGGACGCTATGTCTATGTTTGTTGCTGGTCCTACCAGAACCGCATCCTGAAGATCGATACCATCACCGATGAGATTGTCGATGAGTTGGAGGTCGGCATCCAGCCCTCTTCGCTCGTACTCGATCGCAACGGCAAGCTCTGGACGCTGACCGATGGCGGCAAGGCCGGCTCGCCCTACGGCCACGAGGCCCCCACGCTCTGCCGCATCGATGCTGAGACCTTCACGCTCGAGTACCGCCTGCGTTTCGCCGAGGGCGATGAGCCTTCGGAGTTGCAGCTCAGCGGCGCGGGCGATAGGCTCTATTGGCTCAACGAGGATGTCTGGTCGATGTCTGTCGATAGCGAGCGCCTGCCCGTACGACCTCTTATCGAGAGTCGCGAGACGTTGTATTATGGCCTTACGGTCGATCCCGCCTCGGGCGAAGTGTATGTGGCCGATGCCATTGATTATCAGCAGCAAGGTAAGATCTACCGCTACTCGGCCTCGGGCGAAGAGATTGACGAATTTTATGTGGGCATAATCCCCGGAGCTTTTTGTTGGAAATAGATATGAACAGTCGTGCGCGATACTTTCTACTGCTTGTCGTAGCGCTGCTCCCGCTCTTTGCGTGGGGACAGAGCGAGCCGTCGCGCACCATCCCCATCCGCGAGGTTACGGTCTATGGCCGCCGCCCGATGAAGGATATAGGCACCGTGCAGACCCGTATGGACTCCTCGGTGCTGAAGGAGAATGTATCGCTCTCGATTGCCGATGTGCTGACGTTCAACTCCTCGCTCTTTGTCAAGAACTACGGCCGTGCAACGCTCTCAACGGTCTCGTTCCGAGGTACTTCACCCTCGCATACGCAGGTGGTGTGGAACGGTATGCGCATCAACAACCCGATGATGGGAATGACCGACTTCTCGATGATTCCCTCCTACTTTATCGACGATGCCTCGCTGCTGCACGGCACCTCTTCGGTCAGCGACGTGGGTGGCGGATTGGGTGGCTCGGTGCGACTCTCCACCAAGCCCGCCTCGGCCGAGGGCTTCGGGCTTCAGTATGTTCAGGGCGTGGGCTCGTTCCAGACCTTCGATGAGTTCCTGCGCCTGACCTACGGCAACGATCGTTGGCAACTCTCGACGCGCGCCGTCTATTCCTCTTCGCCCAACGAGTATAAGTACCGCAACCACGACAAGAAAGAGAATATCTACGATGCCGACCACAACATCATCGGCCAATACTACCCCACGGAGCGCAACCGCAGCGGCTCGTTCAAGGATCTGCACATCCTGCAGGAGGCCTATTATAATACGGGACGTGGCGACCGCTTCGGCCTAAGCGCGTGGTATGTAAACTCCAACCGCGAGTTGCAGATGCTTACCACCGATTATAGCGATGCAACCGAGATGGATAACCGTCAGCGCGAACACACCTTCCGTGGCGTACTCTCGTGGGATCATCTGCGTAGCCGCTGGAAGGTGGCGGCCAAGGCGGGATATATCAACACCTGGATGGCCTACGACTATAAGCGCGACCCGGGCAACGGCATAATGACCACGATGACTCGCTCGCGCAGCTACGTCAATACCCTTTACGGCCAAGCCGATGGCGAACTCTATGCCGGCAAGTGGCTCTTCACGGCATCGGTCTCGGCGCACCACAAGGAGTTGTCAGCATTAAATGATTTACTGTCAGAGGAAGAGCTTTTGATCAAAAAATTTAAGATGCTTGCAGAGCATAGCAGTGATGAAAAGGTAAAGGCAAAGTTTAATGATAT
>JAFOEH010000168.1 GCA_017380275.1 Alistipes sp. | reverse complement strand
GTGCGAGGCGTATCGCGAGATCGCCTTCTCTCAGCTTTCCGAGAAGGAATTGGGGGTGACGTGCGATGAGCGATAACCATGCGACTGTGAAGACCTCTCGTCCGCGCAGGCCCCATGGGCCCATCACCCACGCTGAGTAGTTGTTGCGCGAGTTGGCCAATCCCCAATACAGAGGATGCAAAACGCCATCATACTCGACATTACCCGCCTCCTTGGGCGACCAGATGCCGACCGGTGTCTCGATCGAGACGGGGAGGTTGGGCGCCAACGTACAGGGGTTGAGTCCCAGCTGTCCGATGGCGAAGGTGTAGATGAAGGGCTTTACCGTTGATCCGATCTGGCGCTTGCCCTGCTTGGCCATATCGTACTTGAAGTAGCGGAAGTTAGGACCACCGACGTAGGCCTTGACGTGGCCCGAGCGAGGATCCATCGCAACGAGCGAAGCTCGCATAATGCGTTTGTGGTGGAGAATCGAGTCGCGCGGTGTGAGCAGCGTATCGCGCTCGCCCTTAAAGGTGAAGATGCGCATCTGGCACTTCTCCTCGAACGAAGCGTATATCTCCTTATCGCTCATACCGAGCTTCTTATGTTCGCGGTAGCGATCCGAGTTACGCATCGCACGCTTGATGATGGTCTCGATCTCCTCGGGCTCCAAATCCTGGAACAAGACGCCCGTCTGACGCACCTGCGCATCCATACGGGGCTGGATGACGGTCTCCATCTGCTTCTGCACAGCCTCCTCGGCATAGCGCTGCATCGTGGGGTTGATCGTGGTGTAGATCCTGAGGCCGTCGCGGTAGATGTTATAATCCGTGCCGTCGGCCTTCTTATTCTTGTGGCACCAGCCATAGAGAGGATTCTCGTCGTACTCCTTAACAGCCTGCTCGTAGTCCCAATCGGTCAGGAACTGTCGGCGCGTGGGGCGCTCGGCATTCATCACCTGACGCAACATCTCACGGAAGTAGGTCGCCTCGCCATCGTTGTGCGAGATGGGTTTATACTGGAGCGTGATGGGGAGTGCCGTCAGCGAATCGCACACCTCGCGCGAGATAGCTCCCGAAGCGCGCATACGGTTGATCACGAGGTTTCGTCGCGCCAGAGCGTTCTCGGGGTTGCGCACGGGCGAGTAGCGCGTCGGAGCATTCACCACGCCGACCAGCATCGCCGCCTCCTGAATGTTCAGCTCATCGGGCGACTTTCCGAAGAAGGTGCTCGCTGCCGACTTGATACCGAATGCGTTAGAGCCGTACTCGACCGTATTGAGGTACATCGCCGCGATCTCCTCCTTGGTGTAGTTGTGCTCGAGCTTGAGGGCCGTGATCCACTCCTTGAACTTCGACTGAACGAGCTTCATCGTGCGAGCCGCCTTGCTGCGATTGCGAACGGTATCGCGGGGGAATAGGTTCTTGGCTACCTGCTGAGTGATAGTCGAGCCACCACCCTGCGACTGGTCGCGCATAGCGATGGTGCGGATCATAACGCGGAAGAGCGAGGGGATGTCGATACCCGAGTGGCTGCGGAAGCGCACATCCTCCGTAGAGATCAGCGCCGCCACAACGGGGGGCACACGATGGCCGTCGAGCATAAGGTGGCGCGTCGAATCGGCAGGGAAGAGCTCCTCGTACTGAACGTAGGAGCGGTTCTGCACGAAGAAGGTACCGATGACGTGGCCATTGTCGCCATAGATTTCGGTTGCGAGGTTGCTCTTCGGGTTCTCCAGCTCCTCGAATGAGGGCATACGACCGAAGGCACCCATCGCTGCAAGCGTGAGCATCAGAAAACCGAGTGCGATGGGAAACATTACCACCGCCCACATCAGTTTGATCACTCGATTCTTATCCTTGAAAAAACTCTTTATATCCATTACTCTATTATCTTACACAAACAGAACG
>JAFOEH010000167.1 GCA_017380275.1 Alistipes sp. | reverse complement strand
GTCGTGCAACTCAACCTTGAACTCCAAAGCCTCGTTAGGACCAATTGCTCCGCCACCGCTACCGTGAACACCGTAAGCCAAATCGCCAGGGATCCAGAGAGTAATCTGACCACCCTTACCCACGAGCTGCATACCCTCGGTCCAGCCGGGAATAACGCCTGAGAGGGGGAACTCGATAGACTCGCCGCGATCGTATGATGAGTCGAATACCAGGCCGTTACGCAACTTACCCTCGTAATCAACCTTTACGATATCCTCTGCCGTAGGCTTCACATTGTTGTCGCCCTCGCGGTCGATGCGATACAACAGACCACTCTCGGTCTTCTGCACGCCCTTCTGCTTCTCAATGTCTGCCAACCAAGCCTTTGACTCCTCAGCATTCTTCAGGGGAAGAACATCCATATAGAACATCTGAATATGGCGCTGCGTGTCGTCGATGGTCATAAATGACTCGTTCTTAGCGGCATCAACCATACCCTTCTTGAACCAATAGGTCTTAAGGGGCAGACCCATAGGACGCAGACGAACACCGATATCGGTACCGTAAGCCTCTGATACCTCCTTGCGCTCCTTATCGTTCTCGAATGAATCGAAATCGATGAAGTCCTCGCGGGTGAGCTGACGGGTTGAATCCTCCTTGAAAAGCTCTGCGGCACGCTCATCCATACGGGGACGTCGCTTCTCGTTGAAGAACTCCTGCAGGAGCTTCAGAGCTGCCTCGTGATCCTCGTCGGTGGTGATTGCAGGCGACTTGAAGAGCTCTACCTCGGCTGCATCAACCAGAGTCTCCCAATCAAACTTCAAATCGGGCGTATCGGCTACAATACCGTAACCAAAATTAGCACCCACAGCGTATGAGAGCGAGTCAACCTCAGACTTGCTACCCTTGCTCACGCCCTCATAATAGCTCTTTCCAGAGCAAGCCACCATTGCGCCAGCAAGAGCTACAATGGCTGCCAAATTAATCAACTTTTTCATCTTTCTTTTCTATTTTGTTTAGACTAATTCCTATCGACGATGTTTTACCTCGATGATATTAACTTCGTAACGCAACATCTCGTTGGCCTTAATACCTTTATCGGCATCTCCGGCCGAGCCGTAGGCCTGCGACGAGGGAATCCACAGCGTCACGCTTCCGCCCTCACCAACAAGCGTCACACCCTCCTTAAGACCAGGGATAAGACCACGCACTGCCGAGCGAAGCGTATCGGCACGATTCTCCAACAGATCCACCTCCTCACCCGCGATATTGGTTACGCGGTAGGTGATGCTCACCGTATCACGATCGGCAACAGCGATGCTACCCATATCACCCAACTCACCCACTTTGTAGGTAAGACCACTCTCCGAGCGTACGATCGTATTGTCCGAAGCGGCCAGATCATTCAGGTACTGCTCCTCGTAAGAGCGCACACGCTCGTAGATGTCGAAGTTGTGATAACCCAAGAAATAACGCGTAGCATCATCCCACGTCATCACCGCACGCTCGCGCAATCCATCCTCAATACCAGCCATCACCGCATCGGGGCGAACTGTAGAATCCAGCTGCATCAGGTTATAGGCAATATTCATACCCATAACATATGAGAGCGAGTCGGCGGCATCCGTAAGACGACCTTTTCTCGCACCTCCGCCTCCACACGCCACCATCATTGCGGCCAGGAGGGCTACGGCTGAGCCTATGATCGAGTTTTTAATCATTCTCAAAGTGTTGTATTCAATTATTATTTTGGCTTTATCGGCCCAATCAATCGTGCAAAGATACAAAAATTTCATTTTTTACATATATTTGCCGTAGGAAATAACCTATATATACCATATGAAGGTAGTAATTGACAACGCAATACCCTACATCAAGGGGATTTTGGAGCCCTACGCCGAGGTTCTCTACCGCGAGGGTATCGACTTTCGACAGGAGGATGTGGCTGATGCCGACCTGCTAATCATACGCACCCGCACACGTTGCGACGCCTCGTTGCTCGACTCTTCGAGCGTCAAGATGATCGCAACGGCAACCATCGGATTCGACCACATAGACCTTGAGTACTGCCAAAAGCACGGCATCGAGGTCATTACGGCTCAGGGGTGCAATGCCGCAGGCGTTCTGCAATGGGTGGCGGCGGCACTCGCACTGCTCTCGCGCAAGGATGGATGGACTCCGCCGCAGCGCACGCTTGGTATCGTGGGCGTGGGACACGTCGGAAGGCTCGTTGAGCAGTATGCTCGGGCGTGGGGTTTCAACGTGTTGCGATGCGACCCGCCACGCAAAGAGCGCGAGGGAGGAGATTTCATTCCACTGGAGGAGTTACTATCTCGCTCTGACATAGTTACGTTGCATACGCCACTTGACCGTACGACGCATCACCTGATCAACGATCGTACGATGGCACTAATGCACAACGATGCTGTTTTGATCAATGCCTCGCGTGGCGAAGTGGCCTCAACCCAGACTCTTCTAAATGCTCCGCAGCGGCTCCTTATCGACGTTTGGGAGCACGAGCCCGAGATTAATCGCGATCTGCTCGCAAAGGCTATCGTTACCACGCCCCACATCGCTGGCTATTCATCGCAGGGCAAGGCCAATGCGACGGCTATGGTCGTAAGGGCTGCAGCCAAACGTTTCTCGTTGCCACTCACGGATTGGTATCCCGAGCAGGTACGCATCACCGAGCGCCAAGATATAGATTGGCAAACTATGTGCCTGACGATTCAGTCACATTGCGACCTCGAGGCGGAGAGCCAAAGACTGAAGGCCGCACCCGGGAGTTTTGAGTCGATGCGCAATGGCTATCGTTATCGTGAGGAGTATTTTTAGTAATATTGAAATTTTATTGCTACATTTGTAGAAATATCGGACGTGAGCAAAAAATCTTTTCGCGATAAAGGGTTTTGCCGCGATCGGGAAAAACAAAATCAGATATGATAAAGTCACTGCTCAGGCCCATAAAATACCTCGCCAGCGACGACTTTCGACTCCGCTTTCAGAAGTGGCGTACACTCTGCGTGGCCGATTCTCGATTGGGTCGTTACCTACTGCACAGGAAGTACAACACTCCAACCGAGCATCTCGAGTTGGAGGCTTTTGGTATGAAGTTCTCCTCACCCGTAGGTTTGGCCGCAGGTTACGACTC
>JAFOEH010000166.1 GCA_017380275.1 Alistipes sp. | reverse complement strand
GACCCCGAGTTTGGTCGTCGCACGATGGGCGTGGCAACGCAGTTTATACATATGGCGCTGGTCGATGATTCGATCGGTTTTGGCTATCGCCCGCTCTACGACTCGATGATGCTGTTGCTGCTCATTGATACCGTCGTAGGCGACACGATGACTCCCGTCAAGTACAACATCTATCAGCTCTCGGCTCCATTGGTGGAGCAGGGTGCCGAAGATACCGTATTCTACACCTCGTACGATCCGCGCGCTATGGGCCACCTCGCGGCAGATGCCGAGCCCATCTTCTCGTTCAAGTTCCCCGACTATGCTAATGGTGTATATACCAATACGATGGAGTTGCGCCTAAAGGAGGAGGCCGGAGCAAAGGCATTTATCAACAAGCTGCTCTGTATGGAGACGCTCGACGAGAATGGCTTTGCCAACAAGCTCGACATATATGAGAGCGACTCGGCCTTTATCAGCAATTTCCGAGGTATCTGGATTGAGCCCGCCGAGGGCCAGACCGAGGGCACAGGCTCTATCTTCTCATCCGAGATGGGAGAGTCGGGTATGCAGATCTATGGCCGCTCGCGTAACCCGGGCCCCGATGCCGACATCATCCTCGACACGATCAATATCCCCTACATCTTCTACACCAAGTACGCTTCGGTCGGTAACGTGGCGGCACAGAGCGTGAAGTACGACTTCACGGGCTCGCGCCTGGAGGGTTACCCGATGGATGAGAACGATACAGAGCGAGAGGATTTGGGCCTTACCTACGTCGATGGCTGTGCGGGTGTAATCACGGAGTTGTATCTGACTGACGAGTTCCTGCTCTCGCTGCGCAATATCAACAGCGGTGACGATGATTACGTCTCGGCGGCAATCAATCAGGCGACGCTGCGCTTCTACATCGAGGATGCCGAATACGACTACCTTGTGATGGATCCCATCAAGATGGGCGAGCAGATGGATCGCTCGATCCCGCGACTGGGTCTCTATACCGACTACAAGTCGCTCTCACCCGTTGTCGATTATATGTACGAGGACGAGGTCAACGGCTCGAAAATCTACTTCAACGGCCACTTGAACCGAAGCCTTGCGGCATACGAGATGAACATCTCATCGTTTATGCAGGGCATTGTAAATGAGGTGTTAGCGTTGGAGGCCGACGCCAATGGAAATGTCGATTTGAGCAAGCTCGACATACCCCGAAAGTTGTACCTCGCACCGAGCGCCTACAACCGTTACACACTCTCCCGCTCGAAGGTGCAGGGTGGAAACAGCGACCTCACGGACGCAAGCATCGAGCTTTCGCTGACTTACACGTTGGTGAAATAGAAGAAGATAAGTTATACCACGACAAACCTATGGGAACATAGGTTTTTGTCGTATTAAGAATAATGTTGTAATGCAAGAGAATTTAGTTATCGTAGAGTCTCCGGCAAAGGCGAAAACAATCGAGCGCTTTCTGGGTAAGGACTTCATCGTAAAGTCGAGCTTCGGCCACATCCGCGATCTGGCGAAAAAGGGCCTCGGAGTAAAGATCGACGAGGGCTTCGCACCCGACTACGAGGTACTTGCCGACAAGAAACGCGTTGTGGAGGAGCTCCCGCGCCTCTCGAAGAAGGTCTCGACCGTGTGGTTGGCATCCGATGAGGACCGCGAGGGAGAGGCCATTGCGTGGCACTTGGCCGAGGTGTTGGATCTGCCCATCGACAAGACCAAGCGCATCGTATTCCACGAGATCACCAAGAACGCCATCCTCAACGCCATCGAGGCTCCCCGAACAATCGATATGAATCTGGTCAACGCCCAGCAGGCACGCCGCGTGCTGGATCGCATCGTGGGATTTGAGCTCTCGCCCGTGCTGTGGAAGAAGATCAAGCCGTCGCTCTCGGCCGGTCGTGTGCAGTCGGTGGCGGTACGATTGATCGTTGAGCGTGAGCGCGAGATCATCGCCTTCAACTCGACGGCCTACTTCCGCGTGGTGGCACAGTTCTACCCCGAGGGTGACGAGAGCAAGACGCTGTTCAAGGCCGAGCTCTCACATCGTTTCGAGACCAAGGCCGAGGCTGAGGCATTCCTGCAGAGCTGTGTAGGTGCGAGCTTCACCGTTAGCAAGGCCGAGGAGAAGCCTATGAAGCGTTACCCCGCTGCTCCGTTCACCACATCGACTCTTCAGCAGGAGGCTGGCCGCAAGCTCGGAATGTCCGTAGCGCAGACGATGTCCGTGGCACAGCACCTCTACGAGCAGGGACTTATCACCTATATGCGTACCGACTCGGTGAATCTCTCGTCGCAGGCTATCGGCCAGTGCAAGACGCAGATCGAGACGCTCTTTGGCGAGAAATACTCTGCCGCTCACAACTATAAGACAAAGACCAAGGGCGCACAGGAGGCTCACGAGGCCATCCGCCCCTCATACATAGACCGCCAGCAGATCGACGGCACGGCTGCCGAGAAGCGCCTGTACGAGCTGATCTGGAAACGCACGGTAGCCTCGCAGATGGTTGCTGCCGAGGTGGATCGCTCATCTATAACGATCAATATGGATGGCACCAAGTGGCAGTTTGTAGCTACGGGTGAGGT
>JAFOEH010000165.1 GCA_017380275.1 Alistipes sp. | reverse complement strand
GGTATCGGTATCCGCACCCCGATGGGCGTCGATGCTGCTTACCACGGTATGGAGATTCAGGTGCTGCACCACGACTCACCTATATATAAGAATCTGCGCGAGTATCAGGTACACGGCTCGGTGTATGGTATCATCCCCGCCAAGCGTATCAAGTGGGGCCCGCTGGGCGAGTGGCACCAGGAGGAGATCCGCGTCAAGGGCGACCGCATCACCGTTACGGTTGATGGCGTTGTGATTGTCGATGGCAACATCCGCACCGCAACCCGCGGCCACAACGTAGCTCCCGACGGCAGCGACAAGAACCCCTACACGGTTGATAAGCTCAACCACCCCGGCCTATTCAACAAGAAGGGCCACATCGGACTTCTCGGTCACGGCGAGGGTCTGCGCTACCGCAACATCCGCGTGAAGGAGTTGTAGGAAAGAGAGTCCTCCGCGACTCGAAAATAATAAAAACTGCTCGGCCTTTGCGGTCGGGCAGTTTTATTATATATAAGTAATGGGGTTGCCCGATTCGCTCAGTGCAACCCCATATCTTTACGCCGACGCGCTACTGTTTCATCGCCTCCTCCATAAGGTCGATGCCTCGCAGTACCTTCTGGTATGTCTCTTTATCGTCCATATTCAACTGCCACGGAGCCATCATAAAGCCCATAAGATGCTCCTTAGAGATGGTCTTGCGACCCATCTGCACCAGCTTGCCAATCACATCGTCGGCTCCTACGCCCAGCTCGCGGCGAGTCTCTCCCACCCAGTTGGTGCCGCAGGGAACCTGATCGAAGCCCGCCTCGTCCAACTTGACGTAGGCCTTCAGAATTCTGACGTTCGACGTGGTGTTGGTCTCGATGTCGAAACCGCCGTACTTCTCGTCGTAGAACCAGTTCTGCTGAATCACGCTCTTCGGGCAGCGCTCGTAGAAGTCCTCGTTCCACCAGCAGTAGTCGCTCCACATCCACACTCGAGCTCCGTGCGACTCCACCGTGCGGACAATGTGTAGGAAGTCCTGCCACCACACCTCGCCCTTGCGCACGCAGATGTAGTGTGACTGCTCACCCTCGAGGAAGGGTGCTCGCTCCTCGTCCATACCGATGTGGAAGAATCGGGGATGGCCAAAGATCTCCACCACGTCGCTGATCACCTCCTCGCACATACGATAGTAGGGCTCAGACGATACCATATGGGTGTAGTCGCACATCCAACCGTTGTGCGTGGTCGAGAAATTCAACTTCGGAATGGCCTCGATGCCCAAGCTGTTCATATAGGCTATCTCCTCGCGCATCTTCTCGATGCTCCACGTGCCCTCGATGGCAAACTCGGGGTGGCTGGGGTAGAAGAGGCCCTCGCCCAAGTCGATGACAATCATATTGATGCCCGCCTTTGCCGCGTAATCGACCGTCTCGCGCCACTGCGCATCGGTCCAGACAATGTTGGTGAAGGGTTTACGCACCAGGGTTTTTGATCCCTCGATGTATGTCTCGCCCATAAGCACGCTGGGGTAGTCGCACCACATATTGCGTCCCAGGTGGAGCAGCAGCGAGCGGATGTCGCCTATCGGGGCGTTTGCAGTTTGAGGGGCACATTTGGGGATACTGACTTTTTTCTGCTGCGAGCAACTTGCTCCGACAGTTAGGGCAGCCAAGCCAATGGCTGTTTGGTAGATGAAATCCTTTCTTTTCATATTATAGTCAGATTAGTGGTCTTGCCGTATCGTTCGTGGATACCGATTACCACAAATTTAGTAAAATATCGGCTCAATGAGACATTAATTCTATGGTTAAACCGTATTTTCTGCCGAAAATGTAATTTTTTTCACTTTTTTTGCCGAAAAATTTGCAGAGTCCGATTTTTGCCGTATATTTGCATCATCAAAAACAACGGTGGATTCATCTAAGGGCTAGGATACATGCCTCTCACGCATGACATAGGGGTTCGAATCCCCTATCCACTACAAAAGAAAGCATCACACAATGTGATGCTTTTTTATTTTGTGTCAAAAACATCGGGGCGGTTGTGACCGCCTTTTGCTTTAGAGGTGGCTGTTGAAAATTTATTTTCATAGGCCACCTCTTCAGCAAAAAAAGCGACAGAGAATCTGTCGCCCGATGTTGTTGTCAATGAGAACGCGAGATTGCTCACTTAAAAAAGGGGTTGCGGGGCAAAATATATTTATATTCATAAGGTGCCCCGCTACGGCTTCGCCGTTCGAATACTCTTTTGTTAAGGCCCCGCGGCGAACGCAGGGGAAAGGGCGCGCGGTGCGACGCGGCAGCGAGCATAGCGTGGCCAACCCAATCCAATCCCCAACCCCAACCCAATTCCAACTCCACCCCTCCCAAAAAAATCCCCACAAAAAAAAGAGCACCCGCAGGTACTCCTTTGTAGTAAAACTTCAGCAGCAATTACGGTCTTAGGCCGCTGCCGCCCTGCAGGGTGATGGTCTCGCCCGTGACGTACGACGCATCGTCCGATGCGAGGAAGACGCATACGCGGCCGATATCCTGACGTGGGTCGGCGAAGCGTCCGAGCGGAATACCCTGAATAGTCTTCTGGAACAGGTCGGGGTAGTTCTCCTTCCACTGCTGCAGGCTCTCGGTCATAGCCAGCGGACATACGACATTCACCCTCACGCCATCGGGGCCCCACTCGGCGGCTGCCACGCGCGACATACCGCGAATACCCTCCTTGGCGGCGGCGTAAGATGACTGTCCGAGCTTACCGAACAGACCTGCGCCCGATGCGAAGTTGATGACCGAGCCTCGGCTCTCTTTCAAATAGGGGAAGCACTCGCGCATATAGAAGAATGCGGCGTAGAGGCCCGAGTAGATGGCCAGATCGAAATCCTCCTTCGTGTGCTCCACAAGGGGCGTTCCCGACTTCGACACCTGTGCGTTATTTACCAGCGTATTGATTTTGCCAAAGCGCTCGATGGTCTTTGCCACAACGTTCTTGATAGCCTCCTCGTCGGCACCATCGGCCACGATGGGCAGCACCTCGATGCCATACGCCTGCTC
>JAFOEH010000164.1 GCA_017380275.1 Alistipes sp. | reverse complement strand
CCTCTTCGACCACGCCGAGCAGACCTCGATGACCTTTATGGGCTACGAGGGCATCGAGGCGGGTTATATGATCGCCTTCTCGTTCTGCGCGGTGGCCTATCTCATAAGCTGGGCAGCGATGAAGAGCTTCGTCCCCAAGTACAAGCCTATTCAACTTTAAGATAAAATAGAGAAAAATTAGAAAATGCCACCTTCGGGTGGTATTTTTCGTTAAAAAGCTTTGTAGTTGATAAAATTATTACTATCTTGTAAGCAGTAAAGAAGGTCTTTTGAGGAAGTGGAGGCTTGTGAGAGTGACCGACGGCTCGGATGAGCACCAGGAAAGGAAAAATTTTCATACTATATAATCTAATACCTATAGCCTATGAAAAAGTTTATTCTCATATTGTTTGCGGCGGTGGCGATGGTTGCCTGTCGACAGAATAGGCCCTCGCCCTTGTCAATGGATCTGAATCCCTCGCCAAGCAGGGTAACCTGCACATCCGACGGCACCAACTTTACAATCAATACTGCCGTAGCCTCATATTTCGCGGGTGCAACAATCTGGGAGGAGCCCACCGATGAGAATCCTACGGGCGAAGCCTCGCCTCTGTACTACACCATCAAGCAGCTCGACGCTACGACTTACGACGTTACGATCAAACCCTATACCGGCCAAAAGGTTATGTATCTGCGCTTCGGCATCGGTGCAGATTCAAATGCCGGCGTTGTGGCCGTCAGTTGCCAACAGTAGGGTAGGACTTGTGTCTAAAGAAGGCGCTCACGCATAAACGCGGGTGGGAATGCTCCAATCGTATTTTTTTGTACGCAAGCAACGATGTAATGACAACAATAGATGGGACGTTAGGTGAAAACGCAGTAATTTGGATGGAAGTGATAATAATGTAAAATGATGTTAATAGGACTTAGGAGTTTTTCTTCCCTCGTTTATATGAAGAGGCTACCCGTCGGGGTAGCCTCTGTTTTTTGCGGCTATTTCAGTCGTTTGAGGTGACAGAACATCAACCTGCCATCGTCATCGCGCAGATGCATACCGCCACCCTCACAATATCTGAACATCGAGCAGTCGGCGCACTCGTCTTTGCGCATCCACTCGCGGTTGCGAAACTTCTCGAAACGATTTTGCCATACATCCCAGAAATTATCGCGGTAGATGTTGCCCTGCGAGTAGTTGGCGCGGATACTCGTGCATCCCGAAATCGAGCCGTCGGCCATAACCGAGCCTATGCTCAGTCCCGCATTGCAGCAGAAGAAGTTGCTGCGCACCTCGCCCTCGTAGTTGCCCAGGAAACCCTCGCAGCCGTAGCTTAGGCTGATGCGTTGCTCGTTTTTGCGATTGCGGGCGATGTAGTCGAGCAGCTGTCGCAACTCATCGTTCGATAGTTGCAGGTCTGCATCGGTGGCGGCACGACCCGATGGGAATATCGTGAAGAGTCGCCAGCGTGTGGTGCCGAGCGATATCAGAAGCTCCTTTATTTGGTCTAACTGCGCGAGATTCTTCCTATTCACGCAGGTTACAACATCGAAAACAAAACCCTTGTCGGCCCCCATCATCCTGATTGCCGCCGTAGCGCGGTCGAAGCTCTGGGCGTGGCCACGCATCGCGTTGTGATCGTCGCGCAGTCCGTCAAGGCTCACCGTTGCCGAGTGCATTCCTGCGCGGCGCAGGGCGTGGTAGCGCTTCTCGGTCATTGCCAGAGCGTTTGTCACCATCCCCCACGGAAATCCTTTGGCATAAATCGCAGCTCCGCACTGCTCCAAATCGGGGCGCATCAGCGGCTCGCCGCCCGTTACGACGACGAAAACCTTGTGCGGATCAACGTGTGGCGCAATTTGGTCGAGCACGCCGAGGAAGTCGCCGAGCGGCATATCGCGCTGTGTGGAGGATGTGCGACAGTCGCTACCGCAGTGGCGGCAGTTGAGGTTGCATCGCAACGTACACTCCCAGAATAGTTGCCGCAGAGTATGCTCACGCGCGTGGTCGCGCTTGATCAATCGCCAGGCCTCCAGAGCCAGACGACGACGCAATGAGAGCGAGTGGTCGGACATTACTCCTTGTTTTTGAGTTTAACCTCGGCCGAGAGTTTGAATACGCCTCCGTACCAACCCTCGCCTTTGCGCAGCTGCAATTCCTCCATATCAGTGAGTTTGACGGTCTGGCTCTCGAACTCGCCACCATTATCAGCGCCATCTATGTCGGTGTATGTTATGGATTGCATCTGGTAAGTGAGCCCTTTAAATATTTCCGTAGAGTAGCTGCCATTTGAATCTGTTTCATAAGTTGGCATCTCAATACTTCCGCCCTTGCCATCGCTCCTATATCCGTTGAGCTTGACCTTGATGCCCTTAATCGGGTTGCCGGCCTGGTCGGTTACTACGCCCACATACAAATAATCAGCTGTCGGACAACCGTAAGCGCTTGGTAAATCGCCAATGTTTTCCTCATCCTTCTCGCACGAGGTAAATCCGAGCACTCCCAGCAGCAGGGTGCATAGCCAGCGGGTTAGTTTGTACAGTTTTGTTTTCATAATAGTTGGGGTTTTAAGATAGTCGGTTGCAAATTAAAAAAAACTACGATAAAAACAATTTTTTCGGCATATTTTTTACAAATTACGGGTGAATTATTGAAAATTCAACTGCTGTGGCTAAAACTTAAAGAAATCGCGCGCGTTGTTGTATGAGATATTTTCAACCATCTGGCCCAGCCACTCGATCTCGCTCGCGGGCAGCAGACCCTGCTCCACGTCGTTACCAATCAGGTTGCAGAGCGTACGGCGGAAGTACTCGTGACGCGGGTAGCTCAGGAACGAGCGCGAGTCGGTGAGCATACCCACAAATCGGCTCAGCAGACCCAGCAGCGAGAGCGCGTTCATCTGACGCTCCATACCATCCTTCTGGTCGAGGAACCACCATCCCGAGCCAAACTGAATCTTGCCGGCAGTCTCACCGTCCTGGAAGTTGCCGATCATCGTTGCCACCATCTCATTATCGCGCGGGTTGAGGTTGTAGAGGATGGTCTTCGTCAGCTTGTCCTGTACATCCAGTCGGTCGAGGTACTTGGCCATATTCTTTGCCAGCGTAAAGTCGCCAATCGAGTCGAAGCCCGTATCCACGCCAATCGAAGCCATCTTGCGCGAGTTGTTGTTGCGAATCACGCCGAAGTGGAACTGCTGTGTCCAGCCCGTCAAGTGATCCATAATGCCAAATTCCACGAGCATAGCGCTCTTGTATTT
>JAFOEH010000163.1 GCA_017380275.1 Alistipes sp. | reverse complement strand
TCTGCAACCGACCTTGCACTCCGAGAGGGGGCGATTGATCCTATTGGAAAATACAAGAATAATAAGATATTTACCCTGCTCACGATGCTCGGTCGTCGATATGACTTCACGCTCGACGACCCCGTCAGCACCATCTCAGAGGAGGGTATGAACGCTATACTCTATGGTGATCCTAAACCTCTTACAGTCGATTTGTCGGAGTTTACCTCCATCTCGGGTCGTCGTATGATCCCGTGGGAGGGCATTGCCGAGTATGTTCAGGCAACCGACGACGAGGAGTCGAAGAAGGGACAGAAGTGGCGCGAGCAGTTTATGGCCTATCGCCCGTGTAGCGTATGTGGCGGTACGCGCCTGAAGAAGGAGGCTCTGCAGTTCCGTATCGGTGGAAAGAATATCGCCGAGGTGTCTGCTCTCTCGATTGCCGATTTTGCAGTGTGGATGTCTACCTTAGAGCAGCATTTTAACGAAAAGGAGCGCAAGATTGCGCAGGAGATCGTAAAGGAGATCCGCGAGCGCCTGCACTTTTTGGTGGAGGTTGGTTTGGGTTATCTCTCGCTCAGCCGTGCGGCTCGATCGCTTTCGGGTGGTGAGAGTCAGCGTATTCGTCTGGCAACGCAGATTGGTTCGAAGCTGGTCAATGTGTTATACATACTTGATGAGCCGAGTATTGGCCTTCATCAGCGCGATAATCGCCGTTTGATCAACACTTTGCAGGAGCTGCGTGATGCGGGAAACTCGGTTGTCGTCGTCGAGCACGACGAGGAGATGATGCGCTCGGCCGACTTTATCGTCGATGTCGGCCCCAAGGCGGGTCGCCGTGGCGGCCAGATTGTGGCTACGGGTACTATCGAGGATATTATGCGCTCGCAGTCTATCACGGCCGATTACCTGTGTGGCCGTCGCAAGATTGAGATCCCCGACACGCTGCGTGCAGGTACGGGCGATAAGATTACGTTGCGTGGTGCTCGAGGCAATAATCTAAAGGGTGTCGACGTGGAGTTCCCTTTGGGTAAATTTATCTGCGTTACGGGCGTGAGTGGCTCGGGCAAATCGACGCTCATCAACGAGACTCTGCGTCCGATCCTTAGCCGCCATCTCTACCGTTCGTTCGATCAGCCTCTGCCCTACGATTCTATCGAAGGTCTGGAGCATATCGACAAGTTGGTCGTGGTTGATCAGTCGCCCATTGGCCGTACTCCGCGAAGCAATCCTGCAACCTACTCGAATGTCTTCTCCGATATTAGAAAACTCTTCGAGGCTACGCCCGATGCGCAGGTGCGTGGATTTAAGGCGGGTCGTTTCTCATTCAACGTGCGAGGAGGTCGTTGCGAGGAGTGCCGAGGCGCAGGTGTGCAGACCATCGAGATGAACTTCCTGCCCGATGTATATGTGCGTTGTAAGGCGTGTGGTGGCCACCGCTATAATCGTGAGACGCTGGAGGTTAAGTACAAGGGTAAGAGCATTGACGAGGTTCTGAATATGACGGTCAATATCGCCGTAGATTTCTTTGCCAATATTCCCAATATATACCAGAAACTCAAGGCTATCCAAGACGTTGGCTTGGGTTATCTTACTCTCGGTCAGCCCTGTACAACGCTATCGGGCGGTGAGAGCCAGCGTATAAAACTCGCGGCCGAACTTTCGAAAACCGATACGGGCCGCACGCTTTACATCTTGGATGAACCTACGACGGGCCTCCATTTTGAGGATATTCGCCAGCTGCTGAGCGTAATCAACAAGCTGGTCGATCGCGGTAATACGGCCATCGTCATCGAGCATAACCTCGACGTGATAAAGGTTGCCGACCACCTCATCGACATCGGTCCTGAGGGCGGTGCTGGCGGTGGCGAGGTTATCGCTACGGGCCGACCTGCTGACATTGCAGCCGAGGAGCGTAGTGCTACGGGAAAATTTCTTCGACAGATGGGACTTTAGGCAAGAATTTTGAAAGTCGTTGGGCATAAAACTCTTTATGCTATGAAACGACTTGTTTACTACATCGCCTCAGCCTTTCTTTGCAGTTTTTGCGGTCCATATGTTCAGCAGGCCGCAGCGCAAACCACCGAGGCTCACCTGCGTAGCACCACCCACGAGGAGCGTGCCGAACGCCGCGCCGAGCGACTGGCCGAGTACGAGAAGTTTATCGACTCGCTTGTGCTTTCGCACAACTTTGAATTCAATGCTCAGACCGTTGCGATGGATCCCTCGATCCCGATGCGTATCC
>JAFOEH010000162.1 GCA_017380275.1 Alistipes sp. | reverse complement strand
CCGACTCTGATAGTTGCGTGATCGCGCTTTGCCTGGTGCTTCTCGTAGAGGCGGTCGATCCACTCCTCGATTCGGTAGGCCAGTCGCGTGAGCAGGTAGTGAACAATATCGCCCGCTGTGGTCGAATCCTTTACCTGCGGCACTAGGTCCGATGTAACGCCCTCCGAGCCCCCGCTCAGGTTGTCGATTATGGTGTCGGCCAACCCTGCCTCCACCGCCTCTGCAGCGGTGAGCCAGCGTCCTTCGCCGCCATTCTCGGCCATCAGCTCGGCAAAGAACTCCGCATCGCGGCCCGAACGCTCGGCGTAGAGTCGTGCCAACTGCTCGTCGGTCTTTCTCAACAACTCGGCCTTGCTCTCGAGCGATGAGGCGTTGCCATCGGTGGAGCAGGTGGAGCGGTGAATCAGGTACATAGCATTGTCCGAGATCTCGCGCTGCCCCTGGTCGGCAGCCTGCGCGATGATCGTTGCGGCCGAGGCCGTGTAGCCGTAGCAACGTGTTGTGATGCGGGCATCGAGGCTCTTTAGAGTGTCGTAGATCAGCAGTGCATCGTTCACGTCGCCACCCGTCGAGCGGATGTTCACGACCACGTTTGCGGCCGCCACGCCTGCGATGCGCTCAACCTCACGACGGAAGGCCTCGAAGGTGGCCACACGCTTCTCGCCTTGTTCGAACTGATGCTTCTCGTCGACGCCGATCGTGCCCTCGATGTCGATGTAGCAGGTCTGCGCTTCGTTTCTGATTGTGATTTTGGTTTGCATCTTTACATTTTCAAGTT
Organism: Alistipes sp.; assembly: GCA_017380275.1. Next base: position 3,977 of record JAFOEH010000162.1, on the reverse strand, counting down.
AAACAATTTTGTTAATCATCTGTTGTCCGCACCATTCGGCAGACGGCTATCGAGCGTTGTGCGTCGTACCCCTCCACAGAGTGTAAATTATAGGTGGCCCGTTGGCCCGTGAGGTTCAGCACAAAGCGCGAACGAATACCCGTCTGAGAGTTGCAGTCGCCTATCGCGGCTGCAATGTGCGGCTCTAACCGCAGTCCGAGCCTCAGTGCGCGTCGTCGGCTCCGACCTTGGTATTGGTTGGTGTAGTAGTGGTTCAGTCCTGCCACCGAGTCGCGGTCCTCGAAGCAGAGCGTGAAGTGTTCGGGCGAGTGGAATGCGGCGTAGGGGTATTCGCGCCCGAATGTGGGGTAGCCCCAGCGCTCATCTGCGGGGAGGGAGCGCATCCCGCCCCAGCGGACTATTCTCGCCGCCACGCCCTCCACCTCGTCCGAGTCGCGGTCGCCCACCTGCATCACCTCGGCTGAGGGTGCCGAGGCGAAGATTCCCGTAGTGGAGATGGTGGGACAGAACATCCCGTTGCGCGAGGTTTGCACCCCCTCGGCTGCGAGGTAGGAGTCGCTCTCGAAGCTCCACTCGCCGAATCGCTCCTGCGCGTGGTCGTTGTATCGCTTGACGGCTCCGTCGCCCTCGGCGCGGTAGCATAGACGCTGCGTCAGTCTGCACCCCGAGGCCAGATACTCGGCCCGCATCGGCTCGCTCAGAAACACGCGCGAGCTCCAATCGACCTCGTCGCCTCGGTAGAAGTCGTCGCAGGGCTCGATGTAGATCTGCCCGGCCTCGGCATTGGTGGCAATGCGCAGGTTGAACATCTGTTGCAGTGCCTCCACCAGATCCATCTGCGTGGCCTCGTGCGCCAAGATGTCAGGCAGCGTCAGCTCCGACCCCTCGGCCGGCGCAGAGCTGAAGAGCGGTCTTAGCGTACACTCCTCAGCGAGGGTTATGCGCTGCCCCTCGCTGGCGCCGTGCAGATACATACGGTTAAAACTCTTTGCCGCCGAGGGCGACAGCAGTTCGGGCGGTGTGGTGAGCGTAACCTCCACGTCGAGCGTTGTCTCTCGCTCCACCCAGCCGTCGTAGAGCGCCCAGTCACCCTGGTACTCGGACAGCGTGCTGCCCACCACATTGTAGAGCGTGCAGCGGGCATTGGTGGCCGAGGCGGGAATCGTAACCGTCTGACTATCGGATGAGAAGGTGGCGAGCGTCTGCTCTCCCGCATCCGATTGGCACTTCAGCCTCAGCTGTTGCCCCGCCTCGTAGTCGAATACTAAGCAACGGTAGCTCACCCCCGCTGCTGCACTCTGTCGGCGATCGGGATAGGGGTTTGCCAATGGGAAGTGCAGGTCGCACCCCGCATCGACATAGAGCGAATCGAACCCCTCCATCCTCGCGCTTGAGACCATTCGGCATTCGGTCGTGTACTTGAGGAAGATCTCAAATCCCGTACTCACCTCCACCTTCGGGCGATACTCCACGCCCTGGTCGTCAATGACAAGCACTCCATTGTTGTTGTGCCTGTCGCCGCCCTCGGTTGTCTGCACGAAACTGCCGAGCGAGTGGGTCAAAACCAGCGGTGTGAGCCATGCACGTCCCTGCTGGTTGGCTGTTGTCGTGGCGCTGCTCTGGCGGCCGGCGAGGAATCCCGACGATAGCATCAGACGCGATAGCGAGCGGTCGGCTCGGGGGTAGGCACCGCTGATGTAGAGGCTGCGGAACTCATCGCTTCGCATAAAGTCGCTCTCCACCTCATACCCTTCTGCCTCGAAGATGGCTCGCAGCAGCGCCTCCACCGAGATGAAGGGGTGGTAGTCGGCCACCGTCATCGCTCGCTGTGGCGGGAAGAGCGACGTGGAGTCGTAGGGCTCGCGGTAGTCGTCGTGACGCACGGGCAGCCAGCGAACCGTAGCCCCCTCGCCCCAGCTCTCGGTGATGGCCTCTGCCCCGAGCGTGCATCCCCAGTCCAGCGCAACCTCTGCGAGGGGCTTCTCCTTCAGGTGTGTGGCCCAGTCATCCGCGCCATCGCTGATGACAATCGCATAGCTCGCCGCTCTATCCTCGGCCTCCACCGCCTCGATGAGCGCCTGACCGCTGAGCATCACAACGCCATCCACCACCACGACGCCCTCGTGATACTCCGCATTGAACTCCTCCCCCGCGCAGGGGTCGGTGGCGTGGCCGAAGATAGTCTCGTTGTGTGGCGAGCAGGGCAGTGATAGACGTACTTTGCGCTCAGCACCTCCCTTTGCAGGTGCGGCGAGCGAGTCGCCATCGAAGCAGAGAATCTTGTCGGGCAGGGTATAGCCTTCGTGCAGGTCGCAACGCTCGGAGTCAATCCTTATCTCAATCATAACTCCTCGCCCTCCCTTGCGGCACGCACATCGACCTCGACGATTCCCATCTCCCCGCAGGGTGCCGACAGCACTCGGTCGGTGTGGAGCGAGAGGTGTTGCATATTATTCCCCTTGACGAGCCACACTCGCGGCGAGTGCAGAATCTCGCTGATGGCCTCAATCTGCGCCCGTGGCTCGTATGCCGAGAGCAGCTTCAACTCGCCGTGCTTCTCCAGTGCCGCCGCTTCGCGCCCCCACTGACTCTCCATATATTTTCGTGTGGATTCTACCAGCACGCTCTTTCTGAGTGGGAAGGTGTAGAGTTCGGGCGCGTGGTGACGGTTGAGCCACGCCAAGCGGCGTGCGCCGGCGAGATTTTCGCGCAGCTGATAGTCGATCGTGGTTGTCGCCTCGCCATCGACATAGATCGTAACCCTCATCGCATCGACATCACCCATCCCTCGGGCCGAGACGGCCACCGCGCGCTGTCCGCCCGATGGGGGTGTGATTGCAATTTGATGGCTGTCGCTACCTATGTATTCCACCACGACTCTGACAACAATATCGGGCAGCGAGAAGAACGATACGATGTCAAACTCGTCGCGGTCTATGGTACGCTTCAGTTGCTGCGTCATAAGGGGTGTGTAGGGCTCCGTGAGATCGACCTTCGCGGCGATGAAGGTGCGCGAGGGGGAGCTCATGCCCTCGGCCTCCACCGCAACCTTTATCTGCGCCGAGGTCTCCACCACGCTGTTCTCGGCCACAAAGTCGGGTAGTGTGGGCTGTGCCGCACTGCGCAGGTAGGGGGCAATATCCACCTCGCCGTAGGTCACTCCGTAGAGTCGTTTGCGACCTATGGTCTGCCCCGTCTCCTTATTCTTGATCTTCAGTTCTACGTCGCGTGGCGTCGTGCTCTCGGTGTCGAAGACGTAGATGAGCGGCTCGTTGTATGACGAGTACGCCTTTGGGGTTGAAAGAAATATCATATTTTGTCGGTTTTATCGGTTTTAATTAAAAGAAAGTAATCACCTTTGCCGTAGCCGTTGTAGCCACCTCGCCGTGCGATGAGAGCGTCATCGACGAGTGTCGAATCTGCAGATCCTCCACCGCCACAACGAACTCTCGCTGGGAGAGTTTGCCGAACATCTCCACCATCTGCTGCTCCATCTGGGCGTGCATCTGGGCGTGCTCCGCAGGAGGCACTTTGGCGGCGGCCTGCATCGCGTGAGCCTGTACGGCGTAGGTTATCTTGCCGTGTGTTCGCCCCTCGATCGAGTGGAAGGTGGGCGGCGAGAGCCACAGAGCGGGATACTTGCCGACAATCTGCGGAATGTAGCGATCCTCCATCGTGTGGAAGTGGTAGCCCTCGGCTGTCGCTATCTGCTCGAAGGCTTGGATAAGGTGTGTGCGATTCATTGTTTTAGGGGTGTTAAGTCTCGGGAGCCGCTCTCGGCAGCCCCTTGATATGGTTGATAAAATTGTTCAGGATTTGTTAATAGATGTTAATAACCTCTGTTATGTCCGACGCATCTTTGCGCCCGTCAGCTCCTTTCAGCACGGACGGCCGTTGTTGAAAACTCCGCCTATGCCGATGTTGATATGTTTATAAACCTGCCCACACTCCTCTCTGCCGAGACGTATTTTGCGGAT
>JAFOEH010000161.1 GCA_017380275.1 Alistipes sp. | reverse complement strand
AGTACTGCACCTCACGCGAAGTGGTGATATCGGTAGCACCTTCTGGATGTTGGGGAAGGGCTGGCCGTCGGGACCGTGAGTGTGGATAGCCACCTTGATGCCCGTCTCCTTCACCTTCTTAATCATATAGTCGGTAAGTTCGTATGTGGGAACACCGATGAAAACATCTGCTCCGTAACGCTCAGCATAGGCAAATGCACGATCAACATCAGCCTCCGAACGCATATAGATCGGGCCGAGGATATAGGGATTCACACCATACTCCTTGCACTTTGCCTTGAAGGCATCCATCTGCTCCTTGGTAGAGTCCAGCGGCAACCACCAATCTTTCACAGAGAAGTATTTCACCTCCATACTCTTGAGGAAAGTCAGTGTCTGGTCGATGTCGTACTTGCGGTAGCTGTATCCCGCAACACCAATCTTAAAATCCTCCGAACCACGAGGACCATTGATAAGCTGAGCCTCGGCGGGCAGTGCAAATGCCACCATTGCTGCCAAAGCGAATAATCTGATAAATTTCTTCATATAAATAGAGTTTTAAGTTTACTTGCTTCTGTAATGTTTCGCCAATCCGCCCTCAGCAGTCTCGCGATAGAGGCTCGGGAGGTTGTGGCCTGTCTCCTTCATTACCGCTACGACGTGGTCGTAGGTTACACGGTGCTTACCATCCGACAGGATTGCAAATGTAGCTGAGTCGATGGCACGAGCCGCTGCCACAGCATTACGCTCGATGCAGGGAATCTGTACAAGACCGCATACGGGGTCACACGTCAATCCGAGGTGGTGCTCCAGCGCCATCTCTGCGGCATACTCAATCTGTGCAGGTGTACCACCCATCAACTGACAAGCTGCTGCTGCAGCCATAGCACACGCAACGCCAATCTCTCCCTGACAACCAACCTCTGCGCCCGAAATCGAAGCGTTGGTCTTTGCAATATTGCCAAACACACCCGCAGTAGCCAATGCACGCAGGATGCGGATAGGACGATAGCTATTTATATCGGCCAAATGATAAACCACAGCAGGCAATACACCACACGAACCACAGGTAGGAGCCGTTACCACCTCGCCACCCGAAGCGTTCTCTTCGGCCGTAGCCAATGCGTAGGCATACAAGCGCGAACGATTGCTAACCGACGGCCCATACTCTTTCGATTTCACCCAATAGGTACACGCCTTACGCGCCACCTTCAGTCCTCCGGGCAGAACTCCGTCATTATTCAAGCCGTTGTCGATAGTTCGGCACATAGTCTCCCAGATATTCTCCAAGTAGGGCCAGATATCCTCATTTTCACTATCCTGAACATACTCCCAAATGGTCTTACCCTCGCGATCGCACCACTCAAGGATTCCCTCGGCGGTGGTAATAGGGTAGATCTTCTCGCCTGCAAGTTGCGGCATATCGGGACTTGAGATGTTTCCGCCACCGATACTGTATATCGTCCACTCGTCAACCGTCACACCACCCTTCAGTGCCTCGAACAACATTCCGTTGGTGTGAAACTCCTTTACGATATCGGCTCGCCATACAATCTCGGTCGGAGCCTTACACTCCAACACCTCTCGAATAGCCGTATCAGTAAGGTGACCTTTGCCCGTTGCCGCCAATGAACCGTAGAGCGTCACACGGAACGACTCTGCATCCTCGTTCTTGCTGAGAAAAATCTCGGCAGCCTTGCGCGGTCCCATCGTATGGCTACTTGAGGGGCCGTGACCTATTTTATATAGTACTTTTAGTGACTCCATATTCAATCAATTTATACGTGTCGAAGAATCTCCTCCAGGCTGTTGAAATGGCTCTTGTAGTCCTCCAGCGACGAGCGGATAACTTCATAAGCCTCCTCACGACCGTAGGTTGCAACAATCTCCACCTTGCGCTGGTGCTCGCTGTCGCGATCTGAAGGTGGCATATCCTTATAGGTCAGGAAGTAGTGCTTCAGACGATCAACAATAACGTGAGGTAACTCCTCTATATCGTTGTAACCTCGATATGTTGCATCGTTTCTCAATACGGCAATAATCTTGTCGTCGGCCTCGTCACCGTCCAACATACGGAATCCGCCGATGGGCTTCACCGTAGCGATAATATCACCGTGAGCAATGTTACGCTCGGTCAGTACGCATACATCCAACGGGTCGCCGTCACCCTTAATATTCTTGCGGCCACTTCGCTCCATACAGTAATCTGCAACTGTATCACCGCAGAAACTCTGCGGGATGAAACCATAGAGTGCCGGCACGACATTCGAGTACTTCTGCGGACGGTCGATGCGGATGTAGCCGCTAACTTTATCCAGCTCATACTTCACCGTATCGGTAGGTACCATCTCGATGAAAGCCGTCACGATCTCAGGAGCATCGTCGCCCACTTCCAGGCCGTGCCAGGGGTGTGATTTATATCTAAGGCCCATAAGTCGAGCAATAGGATCATTAATTTTGTTTCCCATATCTTTAAGTTTAAGTTTTTATCCAACAATATATCGTGCCACGCGTGGCAGGAGTTTGTACATTGCATTGACAACGCCCCAGCATAGCAGGAAGACCAATATAACCGTTGCAATTACACATACGGGAGTAGGAAGTCCCAATGGCAAAAGCATCAGAATTATGGGGCCGAGCAGGATGTAGTGCATCAGATAGATGCCAAATCCGCATTTGGTAATATTTGCTAACGCGCGCTGCACTCTCTCAGAGTGTATTTTGACGCGCTGTGCCGCAAGGAACATTCCGATAGCCATAAGTGCTACGTTGGGCGAGCAGAACTGCCAGAACATCTCTATCAGCTCGGGCTCCTGCTCGTAGCTGTACTGCACGATCATCGAGCTGAAACCTGTATATGTAATAATGTATCCTGCGAAGTACAGCATCGCACCCATCGCGATAATCTTGCGTGAGGGTAGGGGATT
>JAFOEH010000160.1 GCA_017380275.1 Alistipes sp. | reverse complement strand
TCCACTCGGCCCTTTGTGCCGCTCTTTGATATGGCCATACGCTGCTCTATACGCTTGGGGTCGGCACCCGCCTCGAGTGCCCTGCGCCAATAGGTCTCGGCCATAAACTTCTCGCCCATAGCGTAGAGAATATCGCCATAGTGCAGCGGCAGCTCGGCGCTTCCTGAGCGGTCGAGCGAGAGTGCCTGACGCATCTGTGTGCGGGCCTCGTCCAGGCGGCCCATCATATATAGAATCCAGGCGTAGGTGTCGATGTAGGTGGAGTTGTTCTGCTCGAGCGTGGTGGCGCGCTTCGACATCTCGAGGGCACGCTCCAGGTCTGTGTTCTGCACGCTGAGGAAGTAGGCGTAGTTGTTGAGTACCAACACATTATCGCTCCACAACGCGAGCGCATTGTCGTATGCCTCGTAGCAGCGTTTCATTGCCGCCTTCTCGCTCAGGCGCACGGGATAGGCCTTGACGGTGTCGGCCTTTAGTTTCTTTAGTCGGGCGCGGTCGGCTATGGCGTGGTAGGCATCGCCGATGTAGCCCCACAGCTCGCCTCGCACCGTGTCGTTCTGCGCAAAGCCAAGTGCCTCGTCGAAGGTGGCTATGGCGCCGTGCAGGTCGCCCTTGATGTATTGGCGGTTGGCCTTGCGGATCTGGAATACGGCATCATTGGGGAAGCGCTCCATCGAGCGGGCGAGGTAGTAATCCATCGAGTCGGTGCGATCCAGATACTCCTCAATATCCACGACGGCCATATAGTAATCCATCACGGGGGGCTCGTCCTTTAGGTGTCGCTTGAAGAGGTCGAGTGCCAGATCGAGCTGTCCGCCCGCTATGAGGTGGTTGGCGTATAGGTCGATAACACCCTTATGATCAGGGTTATACATTATCAGCGTCGATGCCATCGCACCGAGCGCATAGAAATGCTCGGAGTAGAACTTGCGATCCTGCGTGAGTCGGTTGAAGAGCTCGATTTTCCTCTCGAGCGGGAATCCCTCCTGCGCATAGAGTGTTCGCAGCGTTTTGAGGTAGGTGTGCATATCGCGCTTGCTCGAGCAGAAGTCGGCGTAGATGGTCAGCGCATCGATATTGGTGGAGTCCATCTTCAGGGCCTGCTCCAGCGTTATGCGTGCCAGCGAGTCGCGTCCTGCGGCGGCGTAGGTCTCGCCAAGCGAGAGGACGTTGCTCTGCTCGTAGGGGGCGGCATCGACAATCTGCTTGGCCTCATCGATGGCACGATCCATCTGCCCCGTCGAGAGCAGGATGTGGCGCTTCATATTGGCCAGGTAGGCTATCTTGCCGAAACGCATATCGGCCGAGTCGAGTATCGCAAGGGCCGAGAAGGGCTGCTGTCGCTGCTGGTAGATCAGCGCCAGGATGCGATAGTAGTCGGGGTTCTGACGGTCGATCTTCATCAGCCGCTGGTAGAGCGGTATGGCCTCATCGTGGCGGCCCGCGATGACGAGCGACTGCGCATAGATGGCTGCATACCAACGATTTGTCGTGTCGCTCAGGTAGGCCTTGCGGGCATTCTCGATGGTCTGCTCGTCGATCTGCGGCTGCTCCACCCCGTCGCGCGTGAGCTCGTAGAGCGCGGGGGCGTAGAGGCTGTCGATCTCAACTGCCTCGTTTAGCAGTGCCTGCGCACCTGCGGTGTCGGAGTAGATGTAGCGACGCTTGAGCGCGTCGGTGTATTTGTAGAGGGCGTGCATCGAGTCGGCAACGACGAGTTCGGGCACACGCTTTACGGTGTCCTGCTCTTCGCTGTTGCGCACGGTGCGGCTGCCCCGCCCCGAAAAGGTCGGCACAACGGCTCGTGCCACAATCCCACCGAGGAGTGTGGTAGCGATGGCAAGCATCACAACGAGCTGATATATCCGTTTCGAGGTCAATTTTTTTTGTTCTATTTCGGTCTAAAAGTGGCTCAATTACAAAGCCGAGTCGAACTGGTGGAGGAAGCGCACGTCGTTCTCGAAGTAGAGGCGCAAATCCTTCACGCCGTACTTCAGCATAGCGATACGCTCAACACCCATACCAAAGGCGAAGCCTGAGTACTTCTTCGAGTCTATGCCGCTGGCCTCCAAGACGTTGGGATCGACCATACCGCAACCCATAATCTCCAGCCAGCCCGTACCCTTACATACGTTGCAGCCCTTGCCGCCGCACAGGTTACAGCTCACATCGACCTCAGCCGAAGGCTCGGTGAAGGGGAAGTATGAGGGGCGCATACGAATCGTAGCTGACTCGCCGAAGAGCTCCTTGGCGAAGTAGAGGATCGACTGCTTCATATCGGCAAACGACACATTCTCATCGATATACAAACCCTCGACCTGGTGGAAGATGCAGTGTGCGCGGTACGAGATAGCCTCGTTGCGGAACACGCGGCCGGGGCATACGATGCGGATGGGGGGCTGCTGGCGCTCCATCGCACGCACCTGAATCGACGAGGTGTGGGTACGCAGCAGCAAGTCCTTGACATTGGGCTCGTTAGATGCCTTCTCCACGAAGAACGTATCCTGCATATCGCGTGCGGGGTGCGACAGGGGGAAGTTCAGAGCAGAGAATACGTGCCAGTCGTCCTCAATCTCGGGACCCTCGGCTACGGTGTAGCCCAGGCGTGAGAAGATCTCGACGATCTGGTTCTTAACGATCGAGATGGGGTGGCGCGTACCATCGGCGATGGGCTCACCGGGGCGGGTCATATCGTCGATCGACTCGCTCCTGACGGCCGATGTCTGCAGGCTGGCTTTCAGCTCGTTAATGCGGGCCGTAGCGGTCTGCTTCAGGGCGTTAATCTTCTGTCCCAGCTCGCGCTTCTGCTCGGCGGGAACGCTCTTGAACTCATCCATCAGGGCCGTAAGCTCGCCCTTCTTGCCGAGAATCTTGATACGAAACTCCTCAACCTCGGCTGCTGTGGCGGGCGCGAAAGCCTCGACACGCTTGAGAAGATCTTCGATTTTGTTGATCATTGCTATTTTGCTTTTTATATTATTTTCGATAAATTTGCGTTTGTATAGTATATATAACGTGCAAAGTTACTAAAAAATATGAAAACAGATCGTTTTTTTATACTATTTATATCTCTACTCTTCATCGCAGGCCTTGCCGAGGGCTTTGCGCAGGATGCTGCGGCGTCCCTGCGTCGTCGCGATGTGCGCCGCGCGGAGCGTCAGCGTCAGCAGCAACCCGCGCCCCCGCGCATCGACTCGGTGCTGCTCAGTGGCGCTCTGAACGAGGTTGCCGAGGGTGGTCGCATAGCGCTCACACTTGAGGGTGGCGGTGCGCGCGGACTCTACCACATCGGCGTGATTAAGGCATTGGAGGAGAACAACATACCTATCGACTACATATCAGGCACCTCGATGGGAGCCATCATCGGAGCACTCTACGCCTCGGGTTACTCGCCCGACGAGATGGCCGCCATCGCCACCTCGGGCGAGGTGGAGCAGTGGGTTACGGGCCGCATCGACGATCGCTATAAATTCTTCTACAACCAGCGCGATAATACCCCCTCGATGTTCTCGGTCTATGCCAACATCCAGAGCGACACGCTCCGCAGTCGCCAGTCGCTCAATCTGGCTTTGCCTCACGCATTTATCAACACAGCGCAGATCGATATGGCTCTGATCGAACTCTTCTCGGCAGCCTCGGCTGTGGCGCGCGATGACTTCGATCGGCTGATGATTCCCTTCCGTGCCGTTGCGGCCGACGTGAATCGCCACGAGGCGGTGGTCTATCGCCAGGGCGATCTGCCCTTTGCCGTGCGTGCCTCGATGTCGTACCCCATCCTGTTCCGCCCCGTGACGGATGACGAGGGGCGTGTTCTGGTCGATGGCGGAATATACAATAACTTCCCCTGGCAACCGCTCGAGGAGGATTTCCAGCCCGACCTTATCATCGGCTCGCAGTGCCTCGACGGCAAGGAGCCTATCACCGAGAACTCCTCGGTCGAGAAGCAGGTGATGGCGCTCGTGACGCTGCCCTCGGAATATACGCTGCCCGAGGGACGAGGTGTGGTTATCCAGCGCAAGATCACATCGTCGCTGCTCGACTTCTCGGGTGGTGAGGCGACCATCGAGCAGGGCTACAACGACGCTATGGCCGCTATGCCCTACATCATCGAGCGCGTCAAGGCTCGTCGCACGGCCGAGGAGCTGGAGCGTCGCCGTCGGGAGTTCCGCTCGCGTCTGCCCGAGATGAACTTCTCGCAGCTGGAGATCGACAGCCTGAGCGACCGCCAGCGCGACTATGCGTTGACGTTTATGAATTTCGGACAGAAGCGCAAGGATAACCGCAGCGCGATTTCGTTTGACGAGATGCGCGAGCGATACTTCCTGTTGATGGCCACCAACGAGTTCAATTCCAACACCTTCCCGCGAGTGAAATACGACTCCTTGTGGAACGATTTTGCCCTCCATCTCAACCTCTCGACCAAGCCCGGCGTGCGCTTTAGCGTCGGAGGAAACATCTCCTCGACAGCCTTCAACCAGGCCTTTCTGGGGATGTCGATTTTCCGCCTGGGACGCAATGCCGTAACCTATACGACCGACCTGTTCGTGGGGCCCGTCTCGACGGTGATGCGCGTGGGTGGCCGCACGGTCTTTGCAGGCCGCACGCCGACCTACCTGGACTACTCGGTGCAGGGGTCGTGGCAGTCGAATCTGCGCGGCTCGTTCGGTAACGTCACGCCCGCCCGAAACACCATCTCGGCCCGCACGATCGAGACCTACGCCCGTCTCTCGTACGGCATTGCCACATCGCGCAAGAGCGTGCTCGAATTGTCGGGTAATGCGGGATATAATTTCTTCTCATACATAGATAGTTACGATGAGCCCGACGACCCCTCGACGCACGATGAGTTCCGTTTTGTGGCGGGGCGTGCGCAGTTCCAGCTATCGACGCTCGACAAGTTAGAGTACCCCACACACGGAGGTCGTTTCACGGCCTCGATAATCGGTGTTCACGGTCGCGACCGCTACGAGAATGCCGAGCTCCACGCCGCAAAGCATTGGGATCGTCCGCGCCGCTCGTGGGTGGGTGCGAAGGTTAAGTGGGAGCACTACCCGAGCAACTGGAAGGATTGGTGGTTCTCGGTGGGCTACACGCTCGAGGCTGTCTATACCAACCACCCCCGCTTCGGCAACCCCTACGCTACCATCCTCACAACGCCACGCTTTGCCCCCACGCCGCACTCGCGTATGCTCTATATGCCTGAGTTCTATGCCAATCGCTATGCTGCGGCGGGTGTTATGCCGACGTTCCGACTCCTGCCCAACTTCTACCTCCGAGGCGGTATCTATGCGATGATGCGCGATCAGCAGTGGAACAACGAACATCTGCACTATATGAGCGACCTGTCGTTCGTATATCACACTCCCATCGGGCCGGTGTCGCTGTCGCTAACGAAGTACAACTTCGACACGAAGAACAACCTCTACGTTATGTTCAACTTCGGCTACCCGATCTTCGGAAATAGAGGCTTGTTCTACTAGAATTCAAAATTCAAAATTCAAAATTGAGACCCCTCCGTCGCTACGCGACACCTCCCCT
>JAFOEH010000159.1 GCA_017380275.1 Alistipes sp. | reverse complement strand
TACTCGACGTACGGGTCATCATTAAATCCATCGACGATCTGCACGGTGAAGTTCACGTCGTTTGTCAGCAACGATGTACCAATGATGTATGTTCGGTGGTTACGCTCCAGGTCGATATTGTGAAAGAATGATGTGTTGATGGGGAACTGCAGGTTTGAGTCGTACAGGCTGAATGTTACGTTACTCATCTGCTTCTTGTTCACCAGCAGATAGTTCATCGACAGCAGCGTGTACGTCACACCCTTTACCGTCACCGTCTTATTCTTTCCCTTAGGCAGCGGTGCTGCAGCAAACGAAACCGTCTGCTTCGAGTCTGCTATAACATCGCCCGAGAGCAGGTTCATCTGTGTATATACGTCGCTCACCTTAATCGATGTGTGCGATACGCTAAATCCAACAGATGCAGCAAAGTCTAAGTCAGCCGTAGCGACGTTGAGCTGCGCCAGCGGACGATGCAACAGGAAGGTCATCGAGTGCGTGTCGTCATTCACCACGAATGTCTCGCACAGGTAGAACGCATCGAGATTCTCATCCTGCGACACGAGGCCTTCGGTCTTGAGCGTTACGATCTGCTTCGACCAGTCAATCGTGTAGGGATCCTTGTCGGCATCGGCCCAGAAAATAATGTCGTACGACTTACCCACGGCCAGCGTCTGCGAGAATTCTGCAGACTTCTTCACACCCGCAAAGGCACCCTTAATCTCGCCGCTGAACAGAGGAGAGTCGTAGCTGCCGCTGAGGAAGATAGCATACTCGAGATCGTAGGCAAAGTAACCGTCACCGTAGAGGTAGTCGTCGGCACGCGTCTGCAGCTCGTTGGCCGATATCTCGAACGTAACTTTATGCTCCTGACTCGAGCTCGACTCTTTCATGCACGATGTAAGCAACGCTGCTAATGCCAACGTCGCCAAGAAAATTCTTTTCATAATTGTAATCGGTTTTTAATTTATTTACTCTTATATTTCAATCTTGTGGACTGCGGAGCGATCAAACTCCGCAATCCTATGTAAATCACCAGGATTTATCCTTATCGCTCCTCGTTGTAGTCCTCTTTCGTGAACTCATCTTTGATTATAACCTTGAAGTTGGCCGGCTGGGTGTAGAGATCACCAAAAATGTAAGTACGGTGGTTACGCTGAATATGGATATTGTGATATGCTCGGTCAAGCACCTCTGCACTCTCCTCAATATCCTCCTGCAACTTTAGCTTCACATCGACCAACTCCTCTTCGTTGACCAACAAGTAGTTCATCGAGATAATCTCATAAGTTTTATTGTTATACTTGAACTCGCCATTAGCTTTCGTTGTAACGTTAAAGATGGTTGACTGTGGATTAGATACTGCACCCGTGATGAAATTCAGGGTTGTATATGTCTTCACTCCAACGCCCGTATATTTTACCTCGAGATCAGCCATCTTAGCATCCTCGATGTCGGTCGTTGATGTGGCAATGTTGAGCTGCGCGAAGGGACGACTCAGATAAACCGTACCACCCTGAGTAGATGATGACACAAGACCCACGCTGTGGAACTTATAGAAGGCATCGTACTTCTCCTGATTGGCTGTAAGCTTGGTGTAATCGACGCTCATCGTTGCATCCGCAGGATTCACGTGATAAACGGTATTGGCTGTGCCAAGCGTACTTGAAGATGAACTGCTTACTCCTGGATGGTGAGCCCAGAACAATACGTGGTAGCTACGACCCTGAATAAGCTTCAGACTAACGGTTGTTCTCTTACCATCTAGTGCTTTTGAACCTCCAAGACCCGGAACTAGCGTAGGCATCGAGTTGGCCGAAACAAATGGGCCCGAAGGTAGCGCACCCTCATAGACAAACCACTCGAGCTGGGTAGCCTGATCTCCCTCTCCATAACGGGTTGTGAGCTCGGGTGAGTTGACTTCAAATGTTATGACCTGCTCGCCTGTGGCGGGTGTGTCAATTGCTACATTGTCCTTTGAGCACGATGCAAGCAGAGATGCAACGGCTACAAGCAACGTGAAAAACTTTTTCATAACTTGAATCTTTTGTGTGTTTATTATATTCTTATTATTTATAGTGGACCGAGGAGCGATCAAACTCCACAGTCCTTTGGTCTGCCTGAGATATTAGGCATTAATCATTTTTCTTTTCGTCTCCATTATAGTTGTTATCAGAGTTGGGAGAGTCGATGAAATTGGGCTCGATTACAACATTGAACGTAGCAGGATTGGTGATAATCGAACCGTAGATATTGGTACGGTGGTTACGCTCGATATAAACACTGCTATATGTGCGCGTAAGAATTGCCTTATCCTCCTGACCCTCTGCAATAGTCGAATCATTCATCTTGAAGGTAACGTTAACCGCATTCTTGCCACCTGCGAGCAGGTAGTTCATTGCCAAATAATCGTAGGCCTTACCACCTTTAACTGTGTATTTGCCCGTTGCCATATCGTTCATAGCGAAAGTAAGTTTCTGAGCCGTCAAGACATTTCCATCGGTAAGTCTCATCGATGTACCCACATTCTCAACCGTTACCTCGGTCTTATCGATATCAATAGCTGCCTTTTTTGCGGCGTCCAAATCATCAGTCAGGATGTTAAGTTGAGCGAAGGGGCGCTTCAGCTCAACGGTCTGGTTGATTGCCTTGCCGCTCTCAACCTTAATGTTGGGAACATAGGCGTAGAACGCGTCGTAGGTCTCCTTGTTCGAGAGCAGGTTCTTATTAACTGTGTCGCCATCAATATATGCTTCGTCGATCTTGAAAATCTGATTCTCCCAGTCGATGAGGTAGGGTGACTCGGCGGCATTCTGCGCGTAGAAGATAATCGAATAGGTGCGGCCCTCGACAAGGTGCAGTGTAACCTCCTGCTCTCCTTTAAACGTACCCTTTACGGCGGGATCGAGTACACTCAGGCCCTTAACCAGTCCACCCTCGACGGGGTCGTAAACACCGTAGTAGAGCGTAGTGGCTTGATGACCATCGCCGTAACGTGTGGTCATCTCGGGGGCGCTAACGGTGAAGCTGACTTGCGACTTGCTCACGCCCGTGAGCGAATCGTCCTTCGAGCAAGAGCTCAGAATTGCCGCTACAGCAACAAGAGCCAAGAATAATTTTTTCATAGCTTAATCTTTTGTGTGTTAATTTGTTAATTTATTTTGTTTTCTCTCGTTTTTCGTTTAATTCGTGGACTGCGGTCCGTTCAAAGACCGCAATCCTATGTTTTAGATAATTAATATCTACTCAACACCTGTAATCGTGTGTCCTGTACTAGCATCTTTTACACGAGTCCAACCAGCATAATGCTCAGTCTTAATGTTCTCGCCAGTAAAATTGATAGTGTAAGTATTACTTCCTGCGGGATCAATCTCTACACAAGCAGTAGGGTCACCAGCGCCTGTTTTGCCCACTTCTGTTGCAGCGAAGTTGCAATTGTTGATGGTGATTACAGTAGATGCATAACCGTGTGCAAGAATGTTCTTGCTATTACCATTAAAGGTACAGCCGTCAAATTTTACACTATTTGCACCCCAAGTCCAGAAATATCCGTTTTTGAAATCGAAAGTACAGTTATTGAATACAAAATCGTTAGCATTGTTCAATGAATATGCACCAACAAAATTACAGTTGTTAAAGGTACCCTTCATGTACGCATAACCCTTGTAATTACCTGTATTACCAGTAGTATCGATTGTCAAGCCATTGAAGGTAATGTTTCCAACACCTACGCCATTGCCACCGAATGCATAGTCACAACCATCCTCACCTTCATTCTTCAACTTCAGGATAGCATTCACTGAACCGTTAAGGGTCAATGTCTTGCCTGCGCAACCATCCACATCATAC
>JAFOEH010000158.1 GCA_017380275.1 Alistipes sp. | reverse complement strand
TCCATACCCTGATCCATACGATCGAGACCCTGATAGTAGATAGAAGCAACGGGACCGCGAGTGTTGCGGCAAAGATCCTTAGCAGCCTCAACGCCGTTCTGGTTCAAAGTCTCCTCGAACTTAGCAACGAACTTCTTGGTGTTGATGTTAGAGAATGCGAGGAAAAGCATACGCTCGATAGCGATAGCCAAACCGATTACCAAGCAAACCAACACGGGCATCATCCAGCCCCAACCACCCTCGAGGAACTTCTGCATCAAAATCTGGTGCATAGTCTCACCAGCGAGATCAGTCTCAGCACCCTGTGCGAAGGCGCTAACAGTGCCAAGTACGGCTACTGCCAAAAACATAAAATTTTTTTTCATAACTGTTTGAATAAATTTAATTAGTGTTTTGTTACTTTTTGTTTATTAGTTTTATGTTGTTAAAATTTTCTCGCAAAAATTTTTTCTTTTTTCTCTCCACCTACACCATTTGAGACCATCAAAGCTCCTTTTTGGCGCATAGACAGCGTACGGAGCCAACATCCCCAGCACACCACTACGCACACCTGTAACACCGTAGTGTTCAAGATGTTACGCCGCAAAACCTCCCCTTCTCGGGTGGGTTGCTACGGTTTTGGTAGAGTTTACGGACCGAAATATAAGAATATTTTTTTTATTACACAAGTCCCGACAAGGTAAATTCTCCACGCAAAGGCTTTTTCATAAGCTCCAAATTCTCCTCGTGGCTCAAATTTTGGCCCAAAACGTACATAAGTTTGGTGATGGCGGCCTCGGTTGTCATATCGAAAGCCGAGAGCACGCCAGCCGAACGAAGTCGTTGGCCCGTCTCATAAAGTTGCATCTCGACCGAGCCGTTGTCGCACTGCGTAACGTTGAGCACCAGCACACCGCGATCGACCGTCTCGCGCATCAAACTCAGGAACCAATCGGCCGTCGGAGCATTGCCCGCACCATAGGTCTCGAGCACCACGCCACGCAGCCCCTCGACCGAGAGGATGGCTCGCAGAGTGTATTCGCCAATGCCGGGGAAGAGTTTGATGATAGCCACACCCTCGCTCATCATCGTGGCGATACGCAGGGGCTCCTCCGTAGGCTCGATGCGAGCGATGGCGGCGGTGTTGTAGGCGATCTTAACGCCCACCTCGGCAAGGGGCGGATAGTTGGGCGAGGAGAAGGCATCGAGCTCCTCAGCACTGCTCTTGCGGGTGCGGTTGCCACGGCACAGACGGCTATGAAAGAGGAGCGCCACCTCGGGCACAAGCGGACGCCCATCGACGCGCGCGCCAGCCACCTCGATGGCGGTGATAAGGTTCTCGCGACCATCGGTACGCAACACTCCTATAGGGATTTGGCTACCCGTAAAGATTACGGGCTTGGCAAGGTTTTCGAGCATAAAACTCAGGGCCGAAGCGGTGTAGGACATTGTGTCCGTTCCGTGTAGCACCACGAAACCGTCGTATCTCGAATAGTTGTCGCGGATGACCTCGGCGATGGCGGCCCAATCCGACGGACGGACATTGCTCGAATCAATCAGCTTGGGCATAGTATGTACCGAAATATCGACAGGCAGACGGCGCAGAGCAGGGAACTCCTCGTAGATACCACTGAAGTCGAAGGGGACAAGAGCACCCGTCAGCTCGTCGTTCTTCATACCGATCGTACCGCCCGTATAGATGAGCAGAATCGACGAACGCACGTTGTCGGTCTTTCTTACTATCTGTTCCATATTTACCTTATATTAAATAGTAATTTTATTCATTTCTCTATTTTAGGCCGAACATCCGCCGCGCATTCTCGCTCGTGAGGCGGGCCACCTCCGCAGTCTCCACGCCCTTGAGCTGGGCAATCTTTTCGCAGATGTAGCGCACATAGGCCGACTCGTTGCGATGGCCGCGATGCGGCACGGGCGTTAGGTAGGGGCAGTCGGTCTCGAGGACGATATCCTCCAGCGCCATCTCCTTCACAGCCTCGGCCACTATACTCTTTTTATATGTTACCACGCCCCCGATGCCGAACAGCCAATCGCCCGACGCCTTGAGGCGGCGATAGACCTCCGCACCCTCGGAGAAGGCGTGCAGCACACCGCGCAGACGCTCGCCACGACCTGCGGCTCGCTCGGTTTCGGCCCCTAAAATCTCGCACATATCATCCCACGCTGCACGGGTATGTATCGCAACGGGCAGATCGAGACGCGCCGCCAGACGGCACTGCTCGATGAAGGCCTCGCGCTGTTCGGCCACGAAATCTTGACTCCAATAGTAGTCGAGTCCGATCTCGCCAACGGCACAGAATCGGATCCCCTCGGGGGGATTGTCAAAGTAGCGCTCAACCAAAGCCAGCTCCTCACGCCAGCGGGGATTGTCGTTCACCGACGTAGGGTGGAGTCCCATCATCGGGTGGCACATCTGCGACTCGGCCTTAGCCAATGATAGCATCCGCTCGTGGCTCTCGGAGTCTATAGCCGGGAGCAGTAGCTTCACAACCCCAGCATCGCAAGCACGCTGCAAAGCCTCGACACGATCCAAATCGAACTCCTCGGCATAGAGATGAGAGTGTGTATCAATCAATTGCATAATCTTCATCATTTAATCCTTCAAGGTATTCCAGCATCTCGAGCGACGATCGGCTCTCGCCCACCGAGGGATAATTCGCCGCTACACGACGTATCGCCTCTGCCTCCTTGACGGCAGCTTCGACATTGCGCCTAACGAATCGCTCAAGAACGTATAACGTAACCCTGCGGCTCAACATATATTGTGCATAAAGGCGGGCATACTGCTCCCCCTCGCCGCTCATCAGTCGCTCAACCTCCCAGCGCGGACGGCGAAGCATAACTGCAGGCAGGAGCAATTCGCAATCGGCCTCACGACGCAGTAGCTCGATCAGCCCGCTGGCCCGATGCAGGCGCATAAGATCATTATAAGCCGCATCAAAGTCGTGTCGCTCAATAGCCTGCGAGGAGTGCATCGCAACGATGGTAGCGTAGAGATAGTTGCTCATATCGGCATCAGCCTCCACCTCGAACCACTCGTCGGGCATATCCCGATACATCACGCCTCGCGTATATAGCGCATTGACCTTAAGCTGCACCCAAAGCAGCTGTCGGGCTCGGCGATCGCGACGGAGCGTTCGGATATTATCGCCATCGTTGGCCACGCCACCAATATGCATCGGCACCCCGTTCGTGATGGCGAGGTACATCCCCGAGAGGGCCAGCATAACCATCACACAACTACACAGCACCCCCGCGTTGCCCACGACCAGCACAACGATTGCCACCAACGACACAAGTGCATTGGCCACAACGCCACCTGCCAGGTAGAGCGCATAGGGCATATGCTCGGCCTCGGCAAGAGTCTGCTCGCGCGGCTCCATAAGACATTGGCCGCCCGTTCCGGCAATACTGAATCGACCGAAGTGGAGTCCATCATCACGACGCACAACCATCAGATTAGCAACACGGAACGACACCACGCGATAGCCCGACAGCAGGCCCGCCATCAGATGTCCCGCCTCGTGCAGGATAATCTGCGCAAAGACCGCCACAACGGCAATGGCCATCGCCCCGAACCAATAGAGCATAAAGACCAGCATACCGCTGTCGCTCATCGGGCCCTTCAGGAACTCCCTAATCACAGGCACGGCAAAGAGCGAAGCGGCAAAGGCCACTCCGATCAGAGCACCGATACCCAACCCCATCAAGGGCCGCAGCCATCGCTTTATATTAAACTTCTTTTTCATCACAACAACTTTTCGTATCGCTTGCCCGGCAATTGACGTATCGCACCCGAGAGCTCCAGCGTCATCAGCGTGAGCGAAAGCTCGCCCAACGACACACCGCTACGCTCCTGCAACTGATCAATCGTCAGGGGATCTGTATCAAAGAACGACATCAATCGCTCCTCATCCTCGGTAAGAGGCTGACGTTCAGGCACAGACTCCTGCGGGCCAACACCCAGTTCCCACATCAGCTCCTCAGCAACATCGCGCCCCGAGAGCACCGCCTGCGCCCGACGGTTGCGAATCAGCAGGTTGCAACCACGCGAGTTAGTGTCGGTAATACGCCCCGGAACGGCCATCACCGAGCGGTTATAGCCATCGGCAAAGGCTGCCGTCGAGAGCGACCCGCCTGCCTCGGGCGACTCCACCACAACCGTTCCCGCCGCCATAGCCGCAATGATGCGGTTGCGTGGGATGTAGTAGCGGCCATTCTGCTTACATTGTGAGTTAAGCTCAGTCACGATCGCACCGCCGTGAGCAATCATATCCTCGGCCAAGTGGGTATGCACAGTTGGCGTTACAGCGGGCAACGGATTGGCCACAACCCCTATGGTTGTAGCTCCACAAGCAAGTGCAGCACGATGGCAAGCAGCATCTACGCCATAGGCCAAGCCACTGACAATCACCACATTGGGCACCGCCTCAACGAGCGAACGCACCATCTCATCGCAGGCACGCTGGCCATAGGACGAAATCTTGCGCGTACCTACAAATGCCACCGCACGACGGCTGAGCGCCTCCACATTTCCGCGCACATACAGCACCGCAGGACGATCCTCCACTTCGCGCAACAGCGCTGGGTAGCGCGGGTCGGTCGCTCCAACAGGCGTAATGGCGTGGCGACGGCAATACTCCAGCTCACGCTCCGCCTCACGCAGACCTCGGCCCGACACAATCTCACGCGCTATCGACTCGTGAAGGTCGGTACGCTCGATGATCTCCTGCATCGAAGCGGCATAGAGAGCCTCGGCCGATCCGAACGTCTCGACAAGATAGGCCGCGCCGCGAGAGCCGAGTTGCGGGACAAAGGTCAATGCTATATCCTTCAGTGGCATCGATGACATAAGACTCGGTTTTTGCAGAGGTAAAGTTACTAATGTTAGTTAGATTATCGCAGTCAAAAACACTAAAGATATACATTCTGCTTACGCAGTGCGTCCTGCAATTTGCTGATGTTTACATCCTGCATCGAACTGCGTAGGTTGGCGGCCATTGCTGCCGCTACGCCTGCGGCCTGACCCGTAACGAAGCAGGTGCCGACCTCGCGGGCGTCGTAATTCAACCCCTCGTCGAAGCTGATGCAGCGGCCCGCCACGATTAGGTTGGGGCACTTTTGCGGAAGCAGCGCGCTATAGGGTATTTGCCATATGGGGCGCTCGTGGGGGCGATAGGTCACACCGTTGTAAACTACATTATCCTGCGCACCGCTGTAGCCGATTACATCGTCGTAGGTCTTTCTGCTCACAGCGCCCTCGAATGTAACTCGGCCCTTGCCCTTGAGCACACGCGTCAGGCGAACACCTAGTAGCGAAGGGGTTTCCAGCAGGAAGATGTCGTCGCAGCCGGTTGAGGCCTTGAGTTTTTGTGTCTCCTCCCACATTCTCTTGCGCATAAGCATCTCAAGTCGTGTCTGGTTAAATACGTTCAGGCCATCCTCGTTGGACTCTCCTCTCATCCACATATTTTTTACACCGGGGATGGGTGTCGGGGTGCCTGCGTTGATGTTGTGAGCGCCACCGATGCGGTACATGACGCCAATATCGTGCTTGCGGATGTCGAACTCCTCGCCCGCCCAATTCATCAGGTCGCCGTCGCCACTGCAATCGACATAACTCTTTCCCTGAATGGCTACGCGGCCGCTCTTTGTCTCGACGATAACGGCTTGAATACTGTCGCCACTCATAATCAGTTGCGAT
>JAFOEH010000157.1 GCA_017380275.1 Alistipes sp. | reverse complement strand
GTGCGATTCTATTTACAAGAGAAGAGCAACTCAACCCGCACAGCGACCAACCTGACTGCACGCGATTGGGCAAGGTCGAAGGTAGAGATGAACGGCAAGAGCTACAGCGTCGAACTCTCTAACGATAAGACTCCGCGCCCCTATATCGAGGTGCCGAAAGCCGACAAGTATGAGGCAGTGCTACTCACTTCGAGCTCGAACAAGTGGTACGCCAAGACACCGAAGAGCGATATAAAGTTTCCATACTCACAATTCTACCATACCGCTGTTTCGGATATCAAGTCGTTCCCGATGTATGCCTCGTACACGAAAGAGAATGGTAATAAACTCATATTCTCTGACGGTTTTGCACTCGTCTATGTGCGCCTAAAGGGTACGGCAAAGATTACATCGGTAAAGGTAGAAAACCCTATAGGCAATGCCATTGCCGGTTATTCGGCTCTAAATTCGAAGGGCGAGTTTGTAATTAAGCGCGGAATGGATTTCACTGTGCTGAACTGCACGAATAAGAGTAATAATGTGCAACTCTCGTCGTCGAAGTACACCAATTTCCGCGTGATGATTGCTCCTGGTTCCTACTCGAAGGGCTTGAAGATTACCATTTGTGATGCTGCGCATCAAGCGGTATTTGTCAATACCGATGCTGTTACGCTCGCAGCAGGCGATCTTCACACAATCGAGATGGAATACGCTCCCGATGAGGATCTGTGCTACTACGAGGGCTTCGACAACTTTGTGTGGGGTGGCGACGTGGTGAAGGGTAGTTCGAGCGTGGGCTTTGCGCCGACTGCCGAGACCGTAACCGTCGATTCGAGCACCGAACTTACGGGTTATGAGGATGCCTTTGCGGAGGTTGCTTACAATAGCCCCGGTACGGGCTTCATCCAGTCGAACACTTGGAGCGAAGTGAATGGATTTACCGTTGCACAGTCGCACCGACTCTCCGATAGCTACGTTGCGAGCCGTAATATTGCGGATGTAAACTGCCTGTTCCGCTCGCAGGAGCACCCTGGATATATCGCAATCGGTGCTGCTAATACCGCTCGCGGTATCTTTACCTCGCCTCACGCTGGCGGAACGAAGAGCATCGGCCGTGTGAAGGCTACAGCCAAGTTTGCGCTGCAAGCGGGCTTCTCGGGTAGTCTGCAGCTCCAGGCCATCAACGGAGGCGTTATCGAGTCGGCAACGCTGGATGGCTCACCCGTCGATATGACAGCATCGAACTTGAGCTACGACGTTAATAAGGCCCTCTTTGCGATTCCCAATAACGCTCTGCCAATCCCCAAGAGCGAGTCCGAGAATAAGGAGTGGCACACGATAGAGGTGGAGATCAACGGAGCTACTGACGGTACTCGTATCTATATTGCTGATGAGAACTCGAATTCGGGTGTGCACGGTATCTATCTTAATAGTGTCGAGATTCGCCAAATCGAGGAGTGGAGCAAGAAGGATGGTACGCTGCGAGTGTTGATGTGGAACCTCCTCTGCGGTATGTGGTGTGATCAGCACAATAACTACGACAATTTCGTGGCGTGGGTCAAGAAGTACGATCCCGATGTCTGCATCTGGTGTGAGTCGAAGTCGCTTTTTCCCGATAATTCGGCGGGTGGTTCGCTCAGCGAGAGTCAGCAGTATCTGCCCAATGGTTGGTCGGCACTCTGCACTCGTTATGGACACTCATACGCAGTCGTGGGCGGCAATCGTGACGGATTCCCCCAGACGGTGACCTCGAAGTATAAGATCTCGACTACCTATTACGGAAGCTCCTACATCACCGACGCAGAGATGCGGGGGCTTTGGGACATTCTCGCAAGAGAATACGCGGCGCTCTCCCCCGAGGAGCAGTACCGCTT
>JAFOEH010000156.1 GCA_017380275.1 Alistipes sp. | reverse complement strand
GTCGTATGCACGAGGATATTGAGATTCTGTTCAGCGGCGAGAAGTACCTCACACAGGTCGTTCGTGGTAAGGAGGCTTGCGATATGCCTTCACGCCGTTGGAACAAGGCTTCGATTATGATCACGGGCGAGGCCAACTACTCGAACGCTCACGGAACACCTTGGGTATATAAATACAAAGGCATCGGCAAGATCGTCGGTATGCCCGTACCGGGAACTATGACCAGCGTATCGTGGGAGCGTCTGCAGGATCCCTCACTCGTATTTGGTATTCCCGTTGTCGGCTACCGCAAGGCCGACGGCACATATCTTGAGAACGATCAGCTGGAGCCCGACGTGAAGGTGGCTAACTCTGCCGAGCTTGTCATCACAGGTCGCGACGAGCAGCTCGAGGCAGCCGTGAAGGCTCTGCTTGAGCAGATTGATGCCGAGAAGAAATAATTTTTGCAATGATTAAAACATTCACCGATCATCCGCTCCGCGACCTGAATAGCTTTCACGTCGAGGAGCGGGCCGATCAAATCATAGAGTTCGACCAGCGGGAGGATCTCGACAAGATTTTCGCCGAGGCACACGCACCCGCGAAGTGGTATGTGTTGGGAGGGGGAAACAACATCCTCTTCACCAGCCGCTACGAGGGTACTTTGCTACACCCCGTGGGGCAGCAGATTCGTATAATCGGCGAAGAGGCTGAGAGCGTTCTTATCGAGGCCGAGGCTGGCGTCGATTGGGATTGCTTTGTCGAGTGGTGTGTCGAGCGCGAGCTATGGGGAGCCGAGAATCTCTCGCTCATCCCCGGCACGGTGGGTGCTGCCCCCGTACAGAATATCGGAGCCTACGGCGCCGAGGCGAAGGACGTTATCCACCGCGTTCACTACTTCGACACCGAGCGCCGCGAGCATCTCACCCTGCACTGCAACGATTGCCACTTCGCCTACCGCGACAGCATCTTCAAGGGAGAGCTTCGCTCACGCGCCATTATCACCTCGGTGGAGTTCTCGCTCAACCGCACTCCCAAGCCCAATCTGGGTTATGGCGACCTGAAGCGTGAGGTCGAGGCCCGCGGAGGCTCTACGTTGCGTAACATTCGCGACGCGGTCTGCGCAATCCGACGAAGCAAACTCCCCGACACGGCCGTTTTGGGCAATGCTGGAAGTTTCTTCAAAAATCCTATTGTCAAGGAGGCCGTAGCCGAGCGATTGAAATCGGAGTACGAAGATATGCCCCTCTACCCCACTGCCGACCCCACGAAACGCAAGCTGGCCGCAGGATGGCTCATCGACCAGTCGGGACTGAAAGGCTACCGCACGGGCAACGTAGGCGTTCACGACCGACAGGCGCTGGTGCTGGTCAACCACGGCGGTGCCACTGGCGAGGAGGTTATGGCGCTGGCCAGATATGTGCAGCAAACGGTTGCTGCCAAGTTCGGCATCGACATCGAGGCCGAAGTTAATGTATTGTAAGAGATGTTGATAGAAAAATTTCAGGAATATGTCGCTCGTCACGAGCTCTTCACCCGTCAGGATAAGATTCTGCTGACGGTCTCGGGCGGTGTGGACTCAATGGTGCTGATGTCGCTTTGCGTCAATAGCGGCTACACCGTTGGCGTGGCACACTGCAACTTCTCGTTGCGTGGCAAGGAGAGCGACGAGGATGAGATTCTGGTTCAGGAGCGAGCCCGCAAGTATGGCATCGAGTGTCACAACCATCGCTTCGACACCTTGGCCGAGATGGAGCGCACGGGCGAGTCGATGGAGATGGCGGCACGTCGTCTGCGTTATGCGTGGTTCAACGAGCTGTGCGAGCAACACGGATACACGGTGATTGCCGTTGCGCACCACATCGACGACTCGATCGAGACCTTCTTCATCAACCTGCTGCGTGGCACTGGTCTGCGCGGCCTGACGGGCATACACAAGCAGGTGGGGCGTGTCGTACGCCCGCTACTCTTCGCCACCCGCAAGCAGATTATGGAGTACGCCACACAAAAACATATCCCCTACCGCGAGGACTCGTCGAACAAATCGACTAAGTATCTGCGCAACAAGATCCGCCTCGGACTCACGCCCCGCATCCGCGAGATCAACCCGCGCTTTCCGTTCATTATGCACCGCAACATCGAGCGACTGGTGTCGGCACAGCACTTTATCGACAACGCCATCGACAACATCTGCATCGAGGCACTCACCTCGAAGGATGGAATCTATACGCTCCACACCGACCGCATACACGACACCACCTCACGCGATTTCGTGATCTACGAGATTCTCAACTCGCGCTTCGGGTTCAAGGGCGACACAGCCGATGGATTGTGCAAGGCACTGCAGTCCAACAACTCTGGCAAGCGAATCTACTCGCGTAGCCACGTTGCCTACGTCGATCGTGGCAACATCCTCATCGCTCCCATCGAGCAG
>JAFOEH010000155.1 GCA_017380275.1 Alistipes sp. | reverse complement strand
TACCTTAATCTCACCCTCACCATTGATGGTGTAGGTAATCTTCATCGTAGCCTTCACATCGGGCATATCATAATCTGCAACAACCTTTGCCACGCCATCCTCGACCTTCGCATCGAAGTTCTTAAGTGTTAAGGCGGGATTACGCCATACGGCATAATGATTATGCAACTTTGCACCTATATCATTCTCGGTAGGTGCTCGCCAGAAGTTAGGACGCAATGCCGAGTCATCGGCTACAAGATGCATATTGCCATACTCTATCTGGTTGATGAAGCCCTGACGGTCGAAGCCAATAACCCAATCGTAGCCTGTAACCTGTGTAGATTTCTCAAACTTGGTAACCTCCACCTCACGAGCCGACTCCTTCATCACGAAGGCTGCCTTGGCATCGTACTCGCGGATGATATGCTGCTGCTCGGCTACAACATAACCGATATTGAGCAGAGGCTGCTTCTCCTTCAGGATATAACGGATGTTGAGCGTAACCTCCTTGGCCTTGGGGCAAATATCAGCTGCTGTATAGCCCAAAGTGTACTGCTTGCGCTGCTGGGGAGCAACCTCCAGATTATCCACGCGACCAGCCTTGGTTACAACACCATCCTGCTGCAACTCCCACTCCATAGCGTAGGGAGCAAGACATGAGAAGAAGTTCTCGTTATACACCTCAACCTTACCTGACTGCAAATCCACGGCCTCGGTCCAGATGCTCTGATACTGGCGCTTAACCTCCCAAGCGTGTGCCTGCGGAGTGCGATCAGCGGCGATGATACCATTATTATTAAATGAGTTATCCGTTGCATCGTAGTTATTGAAGTCGCCACCATAATAGAACGACACCTTGCCGTCGGCCTCATACTGCGCCAGGCCCTGATCGACGAAATCCCAGATGAAACCACCCTGATAGTGGGGGTACTTACGGATCAAGTCCCAATACTCCTTGAATCCACCCATCGAGTTACCCATCGCGTGGGCATACTCACACTGGATGAGGGGCTTCTTGGGTGAGTTCTTCACATAGTTCTCGCTCCACTCCAAGTTGGCATACATCGGGCACACAATATCGGTAAAGTCGTTACCCTCGGCACGCTCGTAATGAACAGGGCGTGAGGCATCGAACGACTTAATCCAGCGGTAGCAAGCCTCGAAGTTAGGGCCAAAGCCAGCCTCGTTACCCATACTCCAGATGATCACCGAGGGGTGGTTCTTGTCGCGGTAAACCATACGCTGATTGCGCTCCAGGTGCGCCTTTGCATAGCGGGGCTCCTTGGCCAGAGTCTTCTCGCCATAACCCATACCGTGCGACTCGATGTTGGCCTCGTCGATGACGTACAATCCATACTCATCACACAGGTCATACCACTCGGGCGTGTCGGGATAGTGGCACGTACGAACGGCGTTGATGTTAAACTGCTTCATCAGTTTGATATCCTGAATCATTCTCTCGCGCGTCATCACAAAGCCCTTCAGCGGATCCACCTCGTGACGATTCACACCCTTGATCAGCACGGGCTGACCATTCACCAGCAGCAGTCCATCCTTAATCTCCGATGTGCGGAAACCCACTCGCTGCGCATACGCCTCGCCATCGACGCCTATCACCACCTTATACAGATTAGGTGTTTCGGCCGACCACTTCGCTGGGGCCTTCACCTCAAAGGTGTGCGACGCCTTACCCTTCGTGGGTGTAACCTTCGCCTCGGCTACCACCTTACCCTCGGGGCAGATGAGCTTCACCTCGGCCTGCTTAACTGCCGATGAGAACTCCATCTCAACGGCCAGACGACCATCCGTGTAGTTATTCTCGAGTGCTGGGGTGATCATCACATCCTGCAAACGAGCCTTCTGTCGGGCCACCAGCTCCACGTCGCGCGAGATACCGCTCAAGCGCCACAGGTCCTGATCCTCGAGATACGTACCATCGCACCAGCGGAAGATCTGCAGGGCGATAAGGTTCTTGCCCGGCTTTACGAACTTGGTCACATCGAACGAAGCACCCAGATGGCTATCCTCCGAGTAACCCACAAACTTACCATTCACCCAAACATACACGTTCGAGGTAGCCGCACCGATGTTAAGCTCGATGTCGCGGCCACTCCAACCCTCGGGCAGGGTGAACTCACGACGATACGAGCCGACGTGGTTCTGCTCGATGGGCACATTGGGCGGATCGTGGCGGAAGTTACCGCGCCACGCATAACCTATATTCACATATATGGGGTCACCATAGCCGTTAAGCTCCCACATCGCAGGCACCTCCATACTATCCCAACCCTTGTCGTTGTAACCTACAGCGAAGAAGTCCGTCGGACGCTGGTCGGCATTCTCCACCCAGTTGAATTGCCACGTTCCGTTGAGCGAGAGGCGGTAGGGGTTCTGCTCATCGCAATAAGCACCCTCGGCCTCGGCCACGTTCTCAAAAATCTTGTAGGTCGAGTGCATCTTCTGGCGGTTGATCTCATTTACGTTGGGATCGCGCCACTCCGTGAAAGTCTGCGCCTTTACGCCCGTCAGGGCCACAAGGGCAGCAAACAATAGTGTAAATCGTCTCATTTTCATATCGTTTTATTGTTTCTTAGTCGTGCATACCACGCGAGCGCAAATACTCGATCATAAACTCCGGACGGTCGGTCTGAATCATTCGTGCGCCCATATCCACCAATTTGCCATAGACCTCATCTGCCGAGGTCATCCACGCCACGTCATCGCTCAGGCCTCCGTTGAGCGAGTTCCACAACGTATTGACCCACAGCTTCGAGCCGCTCTGCTGAACACGCTCCATAGCCGACTCCACCTCGGGCGTTAGCTTGCTCCAGCAGATCTCGTATGCCAACTGCGGCTTCTCTGCGGCGATAAACTCCTCGAACATAGGCTTATGCGCCTCATTCGCGGGGGTGATGATAGGCATATAGAGCATATTATTCTCGTGCTCGGCCAGCTTGGCCTCAACCTCAGCCAAGGGCTTGCCACCCTTAATGAGCACCTGATGCGTCACGCCTAACTCCTCGGTCAGGGCCAGCACCTCGTCGTAATAGTCATATCCCTTGTCGATATTCACCAGGATTCGATCCTTGCACACGAGCAGAGCCTCGCGCAGCGTAGGAATCTTCAGTATGTAACCAAAGTGGCCACCGTGTGCCGACTCAAGGTCGAAGGTCTGCAACGAGTCGTAGGTCATATCGATTATGCGTCCCTTTCCCGTCGTGCAACGGTCAAGTGTGCGGTCGTGCGAGAGCACCAGAACGCTATCCTTTGTCATCGCAATATCAATCTCCACCATATCTGCTCCCATCTCGATCACCGACTCGATTGCGGGGATTGAGTTCTCGGGATAGTTGCGCCAGTCGCCTCGGTGGCTGATGACGATGACGTAATCCGATGCGGGGTTGTGCAGATGCTTGAGAATCATCTCTGCGCGATTCTCATCGCCCTTCGTCGCGGGTGCTGAATTGCCGTTGCAACCAACCATAAATGTGAGTAACAGGGTTGCAATCAGCGCTGAAAGCGAAAATAATCTTGTTTTCATCGATGTAAATTATTGAAGTTGTTAAATCGGAAAGTAGTTTGTTTAGGCAAAATTAAGCAAATTATTTCGGAAAATTCACATATTTTTGCGTATCTTTGAATGTTTATGAACACTATTTGACAAAAAATTATGTATAGAGACGATAAACGAACCGTAATCACACTCGATGCTGGCGGTACCAACTTCGTATTCGGTGCTATGCAGGCCAACCGATTCATCATCGACCCCATCACGCTCCCCTCGTCAGCCGACGATCTTGACCGCTGTATGGCCACTATGGTCGAGGGCTTCGAGCGCGTCATCGCGCAGCTCGACCACAAGCCCGTAGCAATCAGCTTTGCCTTCCCCGGTCCAGCCGATTATGCCAATGGCATTGTCGGTGGATTCTACCTCCCCAACTTCCCCTCGTTCCGCGACGGAGTGGCTCTGGGCCCCTTCCTGGAAGAGAAGTTCGGCATCCCCGTCTATATCAACAACGACGCCGACCTCTACGCCTACGGCGAGGCTTTGGCGGGAGCACTTCCCCAGATCAACGAGCGTCTGGAGGCTTTGGGCAGCGCCAAGCGCTACCACACCCTTCTGGGCTATACGTTCGGTACGGGCTTCGGCTTTGGCTTTGTGACCAAGGGCGAGCTGCACACGGGCGATAACTCGTGTATTGAGACCTTCTGCCTGCGCCACAAGTATATGCCCGAGGTGATGGTCGAGGATGGTGTTGCCGTTCGTGCCGTAAAGAGAGTCTATCGTGAGGCTTCGGGCATTGACGATCCCACGCTCAAGCCGAAGGATATATTCGACATTGCCGAGGGCAAGCGAGAGGGCAATCAGGAGGCTGCCCGCAAGGCGTTCGCTACGCTGGGCGAGGTTGCTGGCGATGCGATGGCTACGGCCGTAACGCTCATCGACGGCGTGATTGTCATCGGCGGCGGCATCATGGCGGCCAAGAAGTATATTATGCCCGCCCTGCTGAAGGAGTTGCGTTCGGAGATGCACTCAATCTCGGGTGAGGCGTTCGACCGCGTGCAGATGAAGGTCTATGATCTGGACAATGAGGAGGAGTTCGAGCTCTTTGCTCGTGGCGCATCGCGCGAGCTGAAGGTCTATGGCTCGGACAAGGTGGTAACGTACGATCCGCAGAAGCGCATCGGCGTGATGATCTCGCACATCGGTGCCAGCACCGCCATCTCAATGGGAGCCTATGCCTACGCCCTGAACGAGATCGACAAGAGAAATTAAAATATAAACGACTAAATAAATGAAAAAACTTTTAGCAACTCTCAAGAATGAGGATTGGGTAATCGTCTATGCCGGTGCCATCGTACTGCTTCTGGCGACACTCTTTCCCTCCGCTATGCCGACAATGCCCAAGGAGCTTGGCTCGGCCGATTCGTGGCTTAAGGCCCTGACGATGTTCGCATCAATTTTAGGTTTGACCTATCTGTGTCAGGCCGTCCTTAGACGCAAGATGGTGGGCATATTCCTTTCGCTGCTCGTCATCTTCGCCCTCTCGCTCGGTGCGCAGGTTGTGGCCAACATCCCCATCATCAAGGAGTGGGGCTTGGAGTCGGTATTCTTCTCGGTGATCTTCGGACTCATCGTGAGCAACATCTTCTGCGTCCCCGAGTGGCTCAAACCCGCCATCCAGAGCGAGTTCTACATCAAGATCGGTATCGTCTGCCTGGGCTCGACGATCCTCTTTGGTGAGGTTATGAAGTCGGGCGTATTTGGCCTTGCACAGGCACTCATCGTAGTCTTCACGGTGTGGTACTTCGCATTCTTCATCTCGCGCCGCTTCGGTGTTGATCGTGAGATGTCCACGATGCTGGC
This sequence comes from Alistipes sp., assembly GCA_017380275.1. Next base: position 1,302 of record JAFOEH010000155.1, on the reverse strand, counting down.
CTCATCGGTTTCGATCTGTGGTGTTTCGGCCGCTATCGCTACGGCGGGCGTGATCAAGGGCGACAACAAGAAGCTCTCTTACATCATCTCGCTCGTGCTGGTCTGCGCCATCCCGATGATGTACGTTATGCCTTGGCTCGCAGGCGTTATGGGCCTTAGTGAGGAGGTCGCAGGAGCTTGGCTCGGAGGTACGATCGACACTACGGGAGCCGTTGCCGCATCGGGCACAATGCTCGGCGAGGCCGCAGCGCAGACGGCCATCATCGTCAAGTCGTCGCAGAACGTACTGCTCGGTCTGGCGGCATTCGTCATCTCGCTTATGTGGAGCTATCAGGGCAAGCAGACCGAGGAGAAGCCGACCATCGGCGTTATCTGGGATCGCTTCCCGAAGTTCGTCGTAGGATTTGTACTTGCATCTCTGGTCTTCAGCTTCTTGATGGATGTCGAGAGTGCCAAGGCTGTGGGCAAGATCACCAAGGGCTTCACCAACACTCTGTTCAGCATCGCCTTCGTATGCGTTGGTCTGGAGACTCGCTTTGCCGACATCTTCTCGAAAGATAACCGCCGTCCGTTGTGGGCCTTCCTCACGGCACAGGGTTTCAATATCGTAGTTACGCTTATCGTAGCTTATCTGCTCTTCGGAGTTGTTAAGCCTCTGCTTGCGTAATAGTTCGGTCGCAGATACAAAAAGAGGGTGTCCCGTCGGGGCACCCTTTATCATTTGGAGGGATTGTATCTAAATCCATAACAGGGAGATAACCCCCATCGCAAACCCTCCCACAAATCCGATCAGGAGCTGCAGGCTTCTGTGCCGCCCCATATATAATCTCACCGAGGCCAGCCCTCCGGCCGCCAACAGCGTTGCTATCAGCACCCAGAACATAGCCTGCTCGCCCGCAATATTAAGCACCACGAACAACGCCACCGCCGCGCCCATAGCCGTCAGGTGGGTACTCACACGCGTAAAGTACGACGCTCCCAAGCAGAAGAGGTTACACAACGCCGCCGCCACTGCAATCTTACGGAACATCACCAGCGAGGGGGCCTTCATCATCGTCATCGCACACAGCAGAAAACAACACGCCGAGACCACCATCACCACCGTCATCCCGTATCGTTTCGGAATCTCCCGTCCACGCAGTCGCTGCAGACGCTTCAGCAGCGCAACGGTGAGCATCGGCAGCACGGTCGAGTAGAGCGTCACCACCCAGATCAGGTACACCTTCAGCCGCATCGGGTAATATAGATATATGGTATTGAGAAACAGCATCAGCGCAACCACATATATGGGCACGAAAAATG
>JAFOEH010000154.1 GCA_017380275.1 Alistipes sp. | reverse complement strand
TCAATCTGATCAATGCCATAATTCTCTATTTTTCATCCTCGCCAAAACAGAGCAACGTTCCACGCGAGGTAAGTATATAAAAATGATCCTTCACAACAGCAGGCGATGCCACGATCTGCTCACCCGCATCATACTCCCAACGGAGCTCTCCACTCTCGGCATCCAGTACCGACACAACGCCCGTTCGGGTACACACCACGACAGCATCATCGGCCACAACGGGCGAACTCTCGCCTACCGTACCCTTGAGCAGATACTTCCACTTGCGCTCACCGCTTTTTCGATCGATGGCGTGCAGATACTTATCGCTCGTGAGGACATAAATCGTCGTGGGCGACACAGCCGGCACCGATACATACTCACCTCCATCGTCAGCCTCAATCACCACGCGCTGCCCCACAATACGCCCCTCGCCGAGCTCTATCTCATAGATATTTCCCGTATAATCACCCACATATGCAAACTCATCGGCCAGTGCCGCCGACGAAGGGATATATCCCGTCATCTGCAACGAATCGGTCATTATGCCCTCGGCGCAGTCAATCACCCTGAGCCACGCATCACATCCGCCAAAGAGCGCATACTTATCCTTCACGGCAACGGCTCCGTTGATGTAATACCCCGATACGAAGCGATTCAGAAACTCTCCCGAGAGCTGATCCACGCAGTATAGGTAATTATCGTAACTACCGAAAACTATCGCATCGCGTCCGTCAAACTGCACCCTGTTGGGCGAAGCCGAGATCTGCCCCTCGGTGCCGTAGCTCCACAGCGTATCGCGCTGCGAGAGCGAGAGCGCTGTCAGTCGTCCCTCGATCGTTCCGATGTATAGCATCGAGTCGTGTAGCAATGGCGTAGCCTCAACGGGAGTACCCAAGTCGAACTCAAAAGTCGGCTCGCCCTGCAGACTCACACCTCGCACAACACCCTTCACGTCACACCAATAGGCCGTTCCGCCCTTTACGACGGGTGAAGAGATCGTACGCACGCCACTCTTGTGGCTCCACTTCAGCGTCGGACGCTCGGGCAGACTACGGCGTGTATAACCGCTGAGCGACTCATCGCCTCTGAAAAGTTCCCAATCCATCGCATCTGCTCCACCGCCGAAAATCTCGCCCACGCTCTGACACGAGGTCAACACCAAAGCCAACATCGCCACCGCGGGCAAACGTCTTAATACCCCCATCAGCATACTCTAATATCGTTTTAGGTAAATCGCACCCGTCGGACAGATCGAAGCCAACTCCTCCGTTACATTGGCCTTGTTCTGCTCGGGGATGGTAATCTTCATCGTAAAACCACGTCCTACGAAGGTAAATCCGTTGTCGGAGTTATAGACGCACAGACCGCATCTGATACACTTCGCTGGCTCAAACCACATACGTCCAACCACGTGCTGCGGATCCTTCACAGGCAACGTCGAGCGTACCTCATAGCGAGGACGCTTGATAGCCGACATCGTTGCATACTCTCTAAGCTTACAATCCTCACGTCCATCACACGCGCAGTGCAGACAGCCCGACTTTACGGTCGTTGCCGCCTTCACGCGGGCCTTCTCCTTATCGTTGTATCGGCCCAATCGCGCTGCAAAGACATCGGCATCCAATCGCGCCCACGACGGCTCAGCCACCTCATCCTCGAGGCCCTCCATAGCGGCCACCTCGTGGATTATCTCGCGTATTGCCACCGCCTTATCGATCGTACCGCGACGGCACGCCTTCTCGCACGGAGCCTTGCACTCATCGCAACCCACCTTCGGTAAATCGGGCCACGTTCTCTTCAGTATGGCACGCGCCTGTGCCAAACGGTCGGCATCGTACGCTGCCAGGAACTGCTCCACATCCAAACCCTCGCGACACACCATCGTGCAGGGCGCCTCGCAGTCGGCACGGTGGTCGCTGAGCAGAAGCTCCAACGCCAAACGGCGCTGCGTGAGTACCTCCTCAGTCGAGGTTTCGATCTGCATACCCTCCATCGGTTTTGTCGAACACGAAGTCATCATACGGCCACTCACCTTATCCCTGACAACGCACACCATACAACCGGCGCGATGCTCCCTACCCTCGGCCATACACATTGCCGGGATGGCGATTCCTGCCGCCTTGGCCTCCTGCCAAATCGTCTGCTGGCCCGTTACCTCCAACTCTTTTCCATCTATGGTTATCTTCATCTTACTCGGCTTTTAATGATATACGCTTAATCGCATCGAATTCACATACATCGACACACAATCCGCACATCGTACACTTATCCACATCAATCTTATGCTTCTCGTATGGGCGATACTCGATAGCCTCCGCCGCACACACCTTCGCACAGCGCGTACAGCCCACACACTCGTCCGTCACCACCAACTTAACCATATCCTTGCACGTTCCCGTGCGGCAGATACCACGAACGTGCTCCTCATACTCCTCGCGGAAATATTTTATCGTAGCGAGTACCGGATTCGGCGCAGTCTTACCCAAGCCACACAACGCCGCATCCTTCACAGCGTGAGCCAACTCCTCTAGACGCTCCACGTCGCCCTCCTGACCCTTGCCCGTACAGAGACGATCCAGAATGTCCAGCATACGACGTATTCCCACGCGGCAGAAGGTACACTTTCCACACGACTCCTCGCAGGTAAAGTTCAGGAAGTAACGCGCCACATCAACCATACAGTCGCTCTCGCTCAGCACAACCATACCTCCCGATCCCATAATCGCACCCAGACGATTCAGCGCATCAAAGTCGATCTCGGCATCGCACAACTCAGCTGGAATACATCCTCCCGAGGGGCCACCTATCTGCACCGCCTTGAGTTTTTCGCCACCCTCGACTCCGCCGCCGATCTGCTCGACGATTTGGCGGATGGTCGTACCCATCGGCACCTCGATCAAACCTCCGTGACGCACCTTACCTGCCAACGCAAACACCTTCGTACCCTTGCTATTGTCGGTACCCACCGAGCGATAGCTCTCCACGCCACGCGTTATGATATACGAAATCTGACTCAACGTCTCCACGTTGTTGATCAGCGTCGGGCAGGCAAACAATCCCTGCTCGGCAGGATATGGCGGACGCTGACGCGGGAATCCGCGATCGCCCTCCATCGAGGCAATCAGCGCCGTCTCCTCTCCGCAGACGAATGCTCCCGCACCCTTGAAAACCTCAACATCGAACGAGAAGTCGCTACCCAAGATATTCTCTCCGAGCAGTCCCGCCTCGCGGCACATATCCAGCGCCTTGGTGATGCGGATCACAGCCTGCGGATACTCGGC
>JAFOEH010000153.1 GCA_017380275.1 Alistipes sp. | reverse complement strand
GGGGTGGATATCGACACCCTCCAACTCTTCGAAAAGCTTGGCAGCCTTGCGTGCCTGAGCATTGGTGGCGACCAGAATCTCGCCATTGGTAGCCTTCAGTGCATCGTACAGACCACCCTTGATTCCGTAGGGGGGCTTGCGGTTTGAGAGCACCTTGGCATCGATGATAGCTACATCGCGACGAGCCTTGTCGGCATCGTAGGGAAGCATTGCGCGAGAGTCGGCACGCCACGCATCGAACATAGGAACGAAGGGGGCGTTCTGAGACACCATAAGTTTCATCATATTGCTTCCATACGAGCCATCCTCGATAAGGCGCATATTGGCCTCCCAAGCGGCGATTGCACCTGTACCACTACCAACAGCCTGGAAATAGTAGTCGGGGATGCGGCCGATGGTGGTCGCGGCCGAGAGTACTGTGGTGGCCATACCGTCACGGCGTGCTACGTTCTTGGCACCGCCCTCGGCATAAAAGCGAGGCGACTTGAGAGCCAGATCGCTCAGGTGGATAGCATCGAAGTAGTCGCCACCACGCTCGCAAGCGATGAGTTTCACGCAGGGGTTGATAGGCTTCTCGAACCACAGAGCCGAGAGGTTGTCGGCGGGAACAGAGAGCAGCAAGGGGATATTATTCTCCGAGCATACCTTAGCAAAGGCGCGAGCCGTATTACCTGCCGAAGCAACAACCAGAATACGGTCGTTCGTGGCATCCATACGTCCGCAGACGCTATATGCCTCGGTCTCCTTGAATGAGCAGGTGGACATCTTCGCACCGTGACGAGGCGAGTAGCCGTTAAGGGTGATGTAGAGATTCTTTAGGCCCAAATGCTTAGCCAAGCCCTCGCTACGGTAGGTAACGGGAGCGGCCGAGCCTTGCAAAAGACGCTTGACGGGGAGCCAATCGCAGAAGGTGTAGAAGCCATACTCCTCGCCGCGAAGCTGCAACTTCTTATTCTCGTAGATGGCTCTTACCAACGAAGGTTCGCCACACTCCTTATCTTCGAGTACCCAACCTGTATCCTCAAATTGACGCTCGGTAGCCACACACTGAAGGGTGTAGGCCGTAGGTTTGAAATTTTCCATATGGTAGTTATATTCGGTTTCTATCTGCGCAAAATTAATAAATTTCGGCCAAAGATTAAGGATATTGAGTTATAAATTTGTACATTTGTAATATCCGAAAACGAATTAATCTAACTTTACCACTATGAGAAAAGTATTATTTACAGTGGCGCTGTGCGTGGCTACACTCACCGCAATGGCGCAGGACAAAAAGACGGATTGGGCACAATTCTATCGCTATGCAGAAGCAAATGAGAAGGTTACAGAGCGTCCCGATGCAGTGTTTATGGGTAACTCGATCACCGACGGCTGGGCTTCGCAGGACCCCGAATTCTTCAAGAAGAACAACTTCGTTGGTCGCGGTATCAGCGGTCAGACTTCGTCGGAGATGCTGGTGCGTTTCCGTCGTGATGTGATTGATTTGAATCCCCGATGCGTAGTGATTCTGTCAGGAACGAACGACGTGGCACAGAACAACGGATACATTGCTCCGGAGAATACGCTGGGTAACATCATCTCGATGTGCGAGCTGGCAAAGGCAAACGGGATCGAGGTTGTGTTGTGCTCGATTACGCCTACGTCGGTGTTTGGATGGCGCAAGGAGATATCACCCGCGCAGCCTATCCGCGATCTGAATAAGATGCTCGAGGCGTATGCAAAAGAGGCAGGTATTCACTTCCTGAACTACTACCCCGCCCTGACGGATGAGAAGGGAGGCCTACCCGCGAAGTGGAGCCGCGATACCTGCCACCCCAACCTGGAGTGCTACCGCACGGTGATGGAGCCGATGGTGTGTGAGGCTATTGACAAGGTGCTGAAGACACCGAAGAAGAAGTTGCACACGGCGATGAGCGTGGAGTAATTTTCGCAAAGAAAATAAAAAATCCCGAGGTCGGAAGACTTCGGGATTTTTTTGTGCGACTACTTTTTGTGATCGGTTTTGGGGGTTGAGCAAGAGGTTTTGTCGGCGGTTTTGCAGCAACCTGAGCCGGGCTTTTTATCCTCGGCTGTAGAGGTTTTCTTGTCGTCTTTTGTATGTTTATCCATAACCTAAAAAATTAAATGTTCGGATTATACATTACAAATTGCGTACAAAACTTTTTGTTAGGATGGAAAAAAGTTCATAAACATAGTTAAATAAAAAGAGCCGCCCCTCACAGGGACGGCTCAAAATTATCCTTTAGGCGGGATTACTCCAACCAGAGGTTGCGGAACTCGATGGGGCCGCCCTCGCTCTGGAGTGCGATGTAACCCTCGGTGGTATTGGTGGTGCACTCGTTCTGCAGGTGACCGTTGATATAAACGGTAATCTTACCGCCCTTGCAGATAACGGTTGCCTCGTTCCACTCGCCAACGGGCTTCTCGTAGTCGCCTGCGCGATCCTTAACGGGGAACTCGCCAACGCACTCGATATCAGAGATCTTCGAGCCGCCCAACATTACATAATCACCAGCACGACCTGCGCAGAGCTGAACCTCGATAGCGTTAGGCCATACCTTATCGCCATCCTGAACGCGGTGGAAGAAACCACTATTGGTGCCCTCGCCTACCCAGCGCCACTCCATATGCATAGTGTAGTCGCCATACTTCTTGTCGGTACGCATATAACCGAAGGGCTGTCCTACGATGTGGATGTTACCATCCTTAACGCCGTAAACATCAGTTGCGGGGACATTGCTCTCGCTATCGACAACAAGAACCCAACCCGAAAGATCCTTACCATTGAACAACTCGGTGCGTGAACCGCACGAACACATAAGCGCAACCATTGCAAGCGCTACGAAGAAAAATTTCGCCTTCATTACTCTATAATTTTTCGTTAAACAAATTCTTAAAAACAAAAATAGGGATTAATTCGGACTTGCGCAACAGGTTTTGGACTGTTTTTACTATATTTGCATAAATTTAACCCTCGAAAACGAAAATTCATACCTTATAATAATATGAAGAGACTTTTTACACTACTCCTTGCCCTTGCGGTGTGCAATACATCGTGGGCATTCATTCGTGAGACACTATCGGTACACAGCGCTGCAATGCAGAAAGATGTGCCCGTAACGGTGCTTCTGCCAAACGCTTATCACTCGATGGAGGCGATGCCCGTAATCTATCTGTTGCACGGACACGGCGACACACACTCGGCCTGGGATCAGAAGGGTCAGACGGGAGTGCTGGCCGATCAGTACAATGTAATTCTGGTTTTGCCCGATGGCGGCACGAACAGCTGGTACTGGGACAGCCCCGTAGATCCGACCTACAAGTATGAGACCTTCGTGTCGAAGGAGCTTGTCGAGTACATCGACTCGCACTACAAGACTCGCGCCGACCGCACAGGTCGCGCAATCACAGGTCTGTCGATGGGTGGACACGGCGGATTGTGGCTCGGAATACGTCATCAGGATGTATATGGCGCGGCAGGCTCAACATCGGGCGGCGTGGATATTCGTCCCTTCCCGAAGAATTGGGGAATGTCGCTCCGACTGGGTACAATTGAGCAGAACCCGAAGAATTGGGATGAGTACACGGTGATCAATCAGGTGCATCTGCTCAAACCCGATGCGATGAAGCTAATTATCGACTGTGGAACGGAGGATTTCTTCTATGAGGTGAACTGCGCACTGCACCAGAAACTGACTGAGGCGAAAATTCCGCACGACTTCTACACACGTCCGGGTGTACACAACTGGGACTATTGGCGCAACTCGATCAAGTATCAGGTATTGTTCTTTAGCAACTATTTCAAATCGGCTAACGCCGCAAAACAATAAGGTTTATGAGAAAGATTTTACTACTGTTGGCCGTTGTGGCCTTGTCGGCAGGATCGGTGATGGCCGACAATCGTGAGGAAGTACGCGAGCGTAATCGACTGGCTCTGGCTGAGCGATTTACAGCAAGCAAATTGGCTAATATGCTCTTCTCGACGAGTGTGGATCCGCACTGGTTCCTCTCGGGTGAGAAGTTCTGGTACAGCTACAAAACAAGTGAGGGTACGCGTTGGTATGTGGTAGATCCCGCATCGCGCAAGCGTGAGCCGCTGTTCGACCACGACAAGCTGGCGGCGCAGCTCTCGGAGATTATGCACGACCCCTTCATCGCGGCACAGTTGCCGATTACCAATCTGGAGGTAGATAAGGATGGCGAGACCTTCACTTTCGAGGTGGCATCGTCGCAGGATGCAAAGCCGAAGCCGCTCTCAAAAGAGGATTCGCTGGCTGGCAAGAAGCCCAAGAAGGTACGCGGAAAGGAGATCTTCTACTTCTCGTACAACTACAAGACAAAGCAGCTCACTCACCTCAAGGATAAGGAGAAAGAGACTAAGCAGCTGCCGTGGGCATCGGTTTCACCCGATGGTAAGACCGTTGTGTATGCCAAGGATTTGAATCTGTGGCGTATGTCACGCGAGGATTATGAGAAGCTGAAGAAGGATGAGAAGGATTCGACAATCACCGAGATTCAGATTACGACCGATGGCGTGAAGGATTTTGGTTACGGTCAGCCCTACTATATGCTCAACACCGATACGCTCCTGAACGGCAAGCGTCGTGGTGCGTATGGCGTATGGTCACCCGACTCACGTTACTTCGCAACCGTTGTAACGGATGAGCGTCAGGTGAAGGACTTGTGGGTTATCAACGCGCTGGCGGAGCCTCGTCCTACGTTGGAGACATACAAGTATCATATGCCGGGCGAGAGCGAGGCTCCCGTGGAGCACCTCTACGTCTTCGATATGAGCAACAACACGCGCAAGGAGATTAAGACCGAGCGATTCAAGGATCAGACTCTCTCGATCGGACGCAAACCCAGAGAGCAGAAGCAGCGTCATATGTACGACCAGCCCGCCGTATGGCTCGGTGATGCAAACCACTTCTACGTTACACGCTCGAGCCGCGATTTGCATCGTATCGATATCTGCTCATATACCATTGGCGATGACGAGCTGAAGCCCGTAATCGAGGAGCGATTGAACACCTACATCGAGGTGCGTCCGTTGTCGGTTATCGGTGGCGGCAAGGAGCTGATTCAGTGGAGCGAGCGCGACGGTTGGGCACACCTCTACCTCTACGACGGTGAGGGCAACCTAAAGCGTCGTCTGACCGAGGGTCCGTGGCACGTTCACGAGATCGTGAAGGTGGATGAGAAGGCTCGCAAGGTATATTTCACAGGTATGGGTCGCGAGAAGGATGAGAATCCCTACTACCAGCACCTCTACTCGGTGAGCCTGGATGGCGGCGAGGTGAAGCTGCTCAACAAGGGTAACTACTTCCACGAGCCCACGATGGATGATGCGGCACGTTACTTCGTGGATAACTATTCGCGTATCGACACAATCCCCGAGACGGCTCTCTACGACTATATGGGTAACAAGCTGATGACGCTCGAGAAGAGCGACTTCTCGCAGTTGCTTGCTAACGGCTATAAGTTCCCCGAGACCTTCAAGGTGAAGGCTGCCGACGGCGTGACGGATCTGTATGGCGTTATGTATAAGCCCTTTGACTTCGACTCAACGAAGCTCTACCCCATCATCGACTACGTCTATCCTGGCCCGCAGGTAGAGGGAACATACTACCCCTTCACCCGTATGAGCCCCCGTACCGACCGCTTGGCTCAGGCTGGATTTATCGTAATCTCAGTGGGTAACCGAGGTGGTCACCCCGACCGTTCGAAGTGGTATCACAACTACGGCTACGGCAACCTGCGTGACTACGGTCTGGAGGAT
>JAFOEH010000152.1 GCA_017380275.1 Alistipes sp. | reverse complement strand
GCCACAACATCGCGCTTGCTGAAGACAGTTGCCTGATCGTTGCGACCGAGCTGCCCCGTAATACCGCCCAAGTCGATGAAGCTGTCGAGACGGCTCACAAAAGCGGGCATAGCCTCCACGCCAATCACAAGGCGCATCTTATGATGAAGGTCAGCCTCCTTATCGCCATTTATCGCAATGGCCGAGTTATACACATCGTAGTAGAATCCCATTCCCGTGCGGGCTGTGGTGGTCGGTCGCTGCTGCGACTCATATATCTTCACCGTCGATGCTCCCACGGCCACCATCGTCTCGGGATGGCTCTGTTGCAGCGTCTCGCGCAGGCGACTGACGGCGGGCGATTGCTGCAACTCATCCTCATCGATCGTACCCGGCAGAGCCGTCTCAGGCATTACCACGACATCGGCCGTAGAGGGCACCTGAGAGAGCAGCGTCTGAAGATTCTGCATCTGCGCCTCGGCTGTATTGTTAAATTTCTCCTCGTAGCAATCCACATTGGGCTGCACAACGGCAACCGTTGCACGCTCCGAAGAGGGCTCGTAACTCCAATATATAATAAGTGATGCCACAACGGGCACGATGGCAACTGCGGCGGCGCGCACAGTCGCAAATCGCGTGCGCTGCTGCCAAGCCTCAAACGCAGCAATGTTGCAGAGCACGACCCACATCGATCCGCCCTCGACACCCGTGAGCGAGTACCACTGCACGGCCCACGTGCTCTGCGAGAAGGCGTTACCCAGCGCAAGCCACGGGAACGAGATAACCTCGGTGTGAGTGTAGATGTGTTCGGTCGCAACCCACGCCGCCACCAGGATAGTGTAGGCAATCACCTTCGGGGCGCGCTTTGAGACGTAGTGGAAGAGCATAAAGGCTACCATCATCCACCACGAAGAGAAGAACGTGGCGGCAATGGGGCCAATGGGTGTGGCGTTGGCGATCCACCATACGGTTGCTATGTTCCAGCCAACGAAGGTCAGGCCCGCCCAGCCGGCCATTCGCCACCAGTCGCGCGCGGAGTCGCCGAGCGAGGAGCTGATCAAGAGCAGGGGCACTAATCCTACGAGTGTGGTAAATCCCAAGCCACCGAGCCACGCTACGGAGAGCAGCGCGATGCTGACAAGACAATATATTAATTTTCTTTGCATATCTTTGTTCCGGTTTTTCGTCGTGATTCTCCGACAAGCAATTTAACTGACGACAAAGATAAGAAAAGATAACGTAAGTCGCGCCGAAGAGAAATTTTTATATCGCTTACGACGTTCATTATGTGGACGTAAAGTCGAAACTTTGGAAAAAAGTGAAAAAAAGTTGCTCGCGCGATGCAATATTTTGCAATTTTCGCATTTAATAGGGTGAACAAAGAGTAAAAAACAAAAAAATAATAGTCTTATGAAGAGAGTAAAACTTTCATTGGCCACTATGGCCGCAGTCGTTGCAGTCTTCGCAATGCAGGCTTGCAGCTCCAATTTTACCGACGGTATGACCGTTGGTGATTTTTATCCCAACGCGCTGGTTACGGTTAAGCCCGTCGATGCCAACTCGTTCTATCTGCAGCTCGACGAGCAGACAACCCTCCGCCCGATGAATATGAAGGGATCGCCCTACGGCTCAAAGGAGGTGCGTGCGCTGGTGACCTACACCGAGGTGCCCGACGATCCGCGCCCCTACGACAAGGCTGTGCGAATCTCGTGGATGGACAGCATCCTCACAAAGCAGGCCATTATGAAGGCTCCGATCGAGGAGACATTCTACGGCAACGACCCCGTCGAGATTGTCAAGGATTGGGTTACGGTTGTGGAGGATGGCTACCTCACGTTGCGCTTCCGCACCGCTTCGGGCAACAACGGCCGCATTCACTATGTGAATCTTGTCGCAGGTCAGAATCCCGACAACCCCTACGAAGTGGAGTTCTGCCACGATGCGCAGGGCGACGTGACGGGCGATATGTTCGATGGTCTGGTGGCCTTCAAGCTCGACTGCCTGCCCGACACCGAGGGTAAGACCGTGAAGCTGCTGCTGAAGTGGAACTCGTTCTCGGGTCCGAAGCAGGTTGAGCTCGACTACTGCACACGTCGCGATTCGCACAATCCCACAACGGCGATTGTCGATCAGCTTCCGACGCTCAAACTGAAATAACTGACTTTAACTTTGATTGGTGTGAAGGGGTAGCCGCTACGGGCGGCTCCTCCCATTTATGAACTTATTGCCGATGCCCGAACTTATCCAGCGACTCCAGAGCGGCAGCCGCGAGGCTATGCGCGAACTCTACGACCGTCACATCCGCTACCTGACGGCCGTGGCGCAGCGTTACGTCAAGGATGAGGATGTTAGGGATGTGTTGCAGGAGAGTTTCATAAAGATCTACGCCTCCATCGGCCGCTTCGAGTATCGTGGCGAGGGGTCGCTGCGGGCGTGGATGGCACGAATCGTAGCCAACGAGGCCATCTCGCATCTGCGAAAGCTGGGCCCACCGCAAGTCTCTTTGGGATGGGATCTGCAAGCCGAGGAGGATCCACCGACGGAGGATGTGCCGATCGAGGTGATACACTCGATGATACGCGAACTCCCCGATGGCTATCGAACGGTCTTTAACCTCTACGTCTTCGAGGAGTATAGCCACCGCGAGATAGCTCAGCAGTTGGGCATAGCCGAGCAGTCGTCGGCCTCACAACTGCACCGCGCCAAAGCGATTTTGGCAAAAAAGATTAAAGAGTACAAACAAAAAAATCGTTGAAGATATGAATAACCGATGGACAGAAGATTTGCGTAGCCGAATGAGCAGCTACGAGGTCGATGCGCCCGAGCATCTCTTTGACGATATTATGGATGCTGTCGAAGCTGCCGAGAAGTCCGTGAGCACTGCCGAGAAGCCCATTGAAACGGTTGCAGAGCCTGAACGTCGCGGGGCTTTGCTTCCGCTCTGGGGGCATCGCGTGGCGGTGGCCGCATCGGTGGCGGCAATCGTTGCGGTGGGAGTGCTTACTCTGAATATCGAGCGCGAGGTGGAGCAGATGGAACAGATCATTGCTATGGAGCAACCTGCGCCCGCAGAGCTTCCGGTTGAGCTGCAGGAGGTTGCTGTGGCGGAGACTGCACCGCAGGAGGTTGCTGTGGCGGAGGCTGAGTCGCAGATAGTTTTGCTGAAAAAGTCAGCTCCTGCCCAGAGTAATATGCAGCCCTCGCCCGAACAGACCATCAGCGAGCCGTCTGTGGAGCAGGAGGAACTTCAAAAAAGCGAGGCGGAGGCACGGCAGGAGACTCCTAATAACTCTCCCTCGCAGCGTACGCAGCCGACACCCCAGCAACGCACGATCTATGCTGCTCGTCCGCCCCAGCGTGTTGCCTCGCAGCGAAGTGAGTCACGCCTTGCGGCCAATATCTTCGCATCGGGATTCTCGGGCGCGAGTGATGGCTTTGCCTCACAACAGCTCTTCTCGCTCAATTCGGCCCTGTATGGCTCTCGCGTAGAGGGTGGCGCAGGCGATGGTGACGAGATGTTGCAACCCGATGCCTCGCGCACCATCTCGCGCGATGTGCATCACCACCAGCCAATCCGCGTGGGCATAACCCTCCGTTACGCCTTTGCGCCGCGCTGGGCTGTGGAGAGCGGACTCAACTACTCGCATCTGCGCTCGGACGTTACGGTCGGCAACCCGAAGAATTACTATGACGAGCGCACCTCACTCCACTACATAGGCCTGCCCGTAAACGTGGCTTATAGCCTGCTCTCGACACGCGCAGTCGAACTCTATGTGATGGCGGGTGGAATGGTCGAGAAGTGTGTATCGGGATCGCTCCGCACGAACTACTTCGTTGGCGGTGAGCCGCATAACAACAGCCACTCGTCAGTCTCAGTCGGCGGCCTGCAGTTCTCGGCAAATGCCTCAGCGGGTGTGCAGCTGAACCTCTCACCGACGGTGGGACTCTATGCCGAGCCGGGCGTGGGATATTGGTTCGACAATGGCAGCAAGGTTGAGAGTATCTACCACGATAGACCGCTGAATTTTAATCTTAATCTCGGCCTACGATTTACTTTCAAATAAAAATCGTCTAACAAGGCTCTTTCGGCGGCTGGCTTGACCTCAAGTTCCTCACATACACCAAAGTATGCTGCGGACTTTCGGCCTGCGACCAGCCTCAAAATAGCCTTGTTATACAATTTCTGAGAAGGAAGAAAATTTTGAATTTTGAAATAAAAAAGGTGTCCACGCGGGACACCTTTTTTTACTTAATATAGTCGATGAATAGCACTCCATCCAGATGATCAATCTCGTGCTGGAAGATAACCGCCGTGAAACCCTCGATCACCTCCTCGCATTCGGCAAAGGCCTCGTCGCGGTAGCGCAGACGGATGCGTTGCCAGCGCTCCACATCATCCGAGATCTCAGGCACGGAGAGGCAACCCTCGCTGCCCAGCTGTGTCGGCCCCTCATACTCCACAATCTCGGGGTTGAGGAAGAACTCGAAGGGATGGCCCTCCTTGTCGAATCGCTGTACGGCTACAATACGTCGCAGAATACCAACCTGCGGCGCGGCTATGCCCACGCCCTCGTTGTCGGGGTTCTGCACCGTAGCCAACATTCGGTTGCAGAGGTGCAGGAACTCCTCGCTCTCAATCATCGCCTCCTCGACGGGGAGCGACTCTTGGCGCAGGGTTAGCGAATCAGCCTCGTTGTCGATGCTCAGCACACGCATAATATCCCCCTCGCCGGCGTAGATAACCTCGCGCTCGGCCGAGGTGAAACCTCCGCGACACGACACAAGCGATAGGGCAGCCGTAATCACAATCAGCAGTCGTCTCATTATATTACACGCTCTCTCATTTCGTCGGGCAGGTCGGGCATAGCTCCGGGCTGCGTGCAGACGTAGGCAGCAACCTCTACGGCGAGGCGGTGAGCCCACTTAACCTCAAAGCCCGACATCATAGCTGCGATGAACGAACCCGTGAATGCGTCGCCAGCACCAACCGTGTCGACAACCTCGACCTTCGGCGTGCCGAGCGATGAGTTGGGCTCGTAGAGGCTGTAGATGTGACTGCCCTCGGCTCCGCAGGTGAGAATCAACATCTCGATATCGTAGTGATCGAAGAGGTATTGCGCCACCTGCTCGGGATCGGTGTGGGGGATCTCCAGCAACTCGCAGATGATCGGTAGCTCCTCGTCGTTCACCTTCACAACGTCGCTCACGATCACCGACCACTCCACAACCTCGCGCGAGTAGTAGTCGCCGCGCAGATTCACATCGCAAATCTTGATACTCTCGTCATCCATCGCCTCGATGAACGACTTGATGGTCTGACGCGATACCTCGTTGCGCTGTGCCAGCGTGCCGAAGCATACGGCTACGGTCTTTGTGGCCAGATCGCGCAACTCATCAGTGAAGGGGATGTTGTCCCACGCCACACCCTCGCAGATGTCGTACTGAGGCACGCCCTCGTCGTTGAGTGTAACCTCGACGGTGCCTGTGGGGTAGTCAACGGTGGGGATTACCGTGCGGATGTTCTTCTTCTCAAATATCGAGCGTATCTCAGCGCCCAGCTCGTCGTCGCCAACGGCGCTGACCAGACAGCTCGGCAGCTCGAACTGCGCGATGTGGTGGATGAAGTTGGCGGGAGCACCGCCGATTTTACGACCTTCGGGCAACATATCCCAAAGGGTTTCGCCGAGGCCGACGATGTATCTTTCAAGGCTCTGTTCCATAGTGTTTGAATGTTTAGGTTTGAAAACTTAGTACAAATATAAGAAAGTGTTTGAATAGATGCAAAAATAAATTTTGTTCTGCCACTGCGATATATTATCTTTGTAGTGCTAACCAATAAAACTTCCCTACCGTGAAACAGTTTAACGACGAGAACTTCCTTTTGCAAAGCCCGACGGCCGAGCGTCTCTATCACGACCACGCGGCCAAGATGCCGATCATAGATTATCATTGCCACCTCAGCCCCGAGCTTGTGGCTACCGACCATCGTTTCCGCTCGCTGGCCGAGATCTGGCTCGATGGCGACCACTACAAGTGGCGTGCAATGCGAACAAATGGCGTTGAGGAGCGTTACTGCACGGGCGACGCCTCGGATTGGGAGAAGTTCGAGAAGTGGGCCGAGACGGTCCCCTACACGATGCGCAACCCGCTCTACCACTGGACCCACCTCGAGCTGAAGACCGCCTTTGGCGAGGAGCGTCTGCTCTCGCCTGCAACGGCGCGCGCGATCTACGACCGCTGCTCGGAGATGTTGCAGCAGCCTGAATACTCGGCACGCGGACTGATGCGCCGCTACAACGTGGAGGTGGTCTGCACTACGGACGATCCCATCGACTCGCTCGAGCACCACATCAAGTGCCGCGAGGATGGCTTCGAGTGCAAGGTGTTACCGACGTGGCGTCCCGACAAGGCGATGGCAGTGGAGAATCCCGCAGCCTTCCGCGCCTACATCGACCGTCTGGCAGAGGTTTCGGGCGTGGAGATTCGCTCGTTCCAGACGCTTCTGGATGCGCTCTATGTGCGTCATCGCTTCTTCGAGAGCGTAGGCTGTCGCCTGAGCGACCACGGCATTGAGGAGTTCTATGCCGAGGATTACTCGTCGGCCGAGATTGAGGCTATCTTCCAGAAGGTATATTCGGGACAGGAGCTTACGACAGAAGAGCTGCGTAAATACAAGAGCGCTATGCTCGTGGAGTTTGGCATTATGGACCACTCGACGGGTTGGACGCAGCAGTTCCACTTCGGTGTGATTCGCAACAACAACTCGCGCAAGATGGCGTCGATCGGCGTGGACAAATATCGTCTGGTATCGGTATGATTAATCTCACCGTTTTCATCCGTCAGATTTTCTGCAAAAATCTGAAAACCATCCCATGCTGAAAAATTCATGTTTGACCGGGAGAGTCCTCCATCCTTTTCATCT
>JAFOEH010000151.1 GCA_017380275.1 Alistipes sp. | reverse complement strand
GTTCTCATTCAACGTCGCTGGCGGTCGTTGCGAGGAGTGTCAGGGCGAGGGCACGATCAAGGTGAGTATGCAGTTTATGGCCGACGTCGAACTCGTCTGCGATGCCTGCCACGGCAAACGCTTTAAGGATGAAATACTTGAGATAAAATATCGTGGCAAGACTATCCACGACACACTCGAGATGAGTGTCGATGATGCCATAGCATTCTTCTCCGAGGATAAGGGCAACTCAACCTGCCGTCGCATTGTCGAGCGCCTGCAACCGTTGCAGGACGTGGGCTTGGGCTATATCCGCCTGGGCCAATCCTCTTCGACGCTGTCGGGTGGCGAGAGCCAGCGCGTAAAACTCGCATCGTTCCTTGCTAAGGATAACGACCAGAAGCAGATTATGTTCATCTTCGACGAGCCAACGACGGGCCTCCATTTCCACGACATCCGCCGACTGTTACGCGCTTTCAACGCACTGATTGCCAACGGACATACGATTGTTATCGTCGAGCATAATATGGAGGTCATCAAGTGTGCCGACTGGGTTATCGACCTCGGCCCGGAGGCAGGAGATAGGGGAGGTGAGATTGTATTCGAGGGCACTCCCGCCGACCTTGAGAAGTGCGAGACGAGCCACACGGGCCGATTCCTCCGCGAACACAACAGAGCATAAAGCCAAACAATGAAAGAGTTCGAAACATACCTTCTTCCCAACGGTATCAAGGGCATCCACCGCCGCACACGCAGCAGCGTCACGCACTGCGCGCTGGTCATCAATGCTGGCACACGCGACGAGCTGAAGGACGAATACGGCCTTGCCCACTTCGCCGAGCACGCCTTCTTCAAGGGCACTACGCGCCGTCGCGCCTACCAGATCAACTGCCGACTGGAGAATCGCGGTGGCGAGCTCAACGCCTACACCACCAAGGAGGATACCACCATCCACGCCACTACGTTGCGCTCCGACTTCTCGAAAGCCATCGAGCTTATCTCCGACGTGGCCTTTAACTCGACCTTCCCCGAACGCGAACTGCAAAAGGAGCGCGAAGTCATTGTCGATGAGATAAATACCTACAAGGATTCGCCCATCGATTTGATATTCGACTCTTTCGAGGATCTGCTCTTCGACGGCTCCGAACTTGGCCACAACATCCTCGGTACGAAGGCTGCCCTTATGCGCCACACGTCCGAAAGTATAAAGCGCTTTATCGAGCGCACCCATACCACCGACCAGATGGTCTTCTCCTCGATCGGAAATATGTCCGCACGCACGGTGCAGGCCATAGCCGAGCGATATTTGGCCAATCTGCCATCCACAAAACGCTCGTTCGAGCGCTCTACGCCTGCTATAGTCGATCCCTTCGAGCACATCGTGAACAAACATACTCACCAGACGCACTGCATCGTCGGAGCACGCGCCTACGACATCCACGCCGAGAAGCGCCTTCCCTTGTCGTTGCTGATAAATATTTTAGGTGGTCCTTCGGCCAATTCGCGCCTGAACGTAGTTCTGCGCGAGAAGAACGGTCTCTCGTACAACACCGAGGCTACCTATACCCCCTATAATGACTGCGGTATGGTCGCCATCTATTTCAGCTGCGACCACCACAACACCGACCTCTGCCGCGAGCTGATCGACAAGGAGTTACTACGCCTTCGCACGACACCACCTTCGGCACGACAGATGGCTATGATTAAGCGTCAATTTCTTGCGCAGATGGCCATCTCGATGGAGAACAACGAGGGCTATATGCTCGGCGCAGGCAAGAGCTATCTTGTCCACGATGAGATTGACACCCTGGAGGAGGTCTATCGCAAAGTATCGGCCGTCCGTGCCGAGCAGATTGCCGAGGTTGCCGAGGAGATTTTTGCCCACACCTCAACCCTTATTTACCAATAATTCATAGTTCTATATACTAATGACT
>JAFOEH010000150.1 GCA_017380275.1 Alistipes sp. | reverse complement strand
TCGACTCTTCTTCATACGACCTTTTATTTCGTGCAAAGATAAGTATTTTTTTTCAATCCGCATAATCGCCGAGCGCACTTTTTCGATATATTTTTCTCCTAACTTGCGAGGCTCTTCATTACACGCGCGCGCCACATCTACTATCTCTCGGATTTAGAATACAATACGCGCGCCCACCTGCATATTCCATCGCGACAGCAAATCCGATGGCGTAGGCACCGCACCCGTATAACGGAACACGGGCTCACCCTCATTCATCGAGGCTATTGTTACGGGCTGTATGCGCTGGCCCGACACATTATAGTAAGCACCCCAGTGACGGCACAAAAGATTTCCAAAATTCATCACATCGAGCGATATCTCCAACTTACGCCCGCTCTCACGTCCGAAATAGAATCCGTGGGCAAAATGCAAATCAATACGATGCTCTGCGGGTGTCTGCATCGCATTTCGCTCAGCAAATGATCCTCGATGCGAACGCAGATAATCATCACCCTCTATCATCGCGTTCCACTTCTGCTGCGAGCTGTCGTCAGCAAACTGCATACGCCCCATCTCCGCCTCGGTCGGGATATACATCAGCGTCGATCCATAAGCACCATCGCCATTGAAATCAACCGACTCACCAAAGCAGAGCGAGTAACGCTGTCCCGACATCGCCTGATACACCACACCGGCACTCACCTCCAGCAGAGGTGCATAACGCTTGCGATACGAGGCTGCGAAGGTAAATTTATGCGGCACGTCGTAGGCCGAGATCGAGAGTGCGGGATTATTCAGGTCGAGCGCATAGCTACGATTCCAATTCGTTGAAGATGAGGTCGAAGGCACATCACACACTGCAAATGCGCGTCCGTAGATATACGAAGCCGAGAGCGATAATCCCCACCCGAACTCCTTGGCCACGCTACCCGAGAGCGAGTAGGTATATCCGCGCGATGTGTTATCGAGGTAATACACAGCCGAATAATCGGTCGTAGCCGTATGGTAGAGCGGCAATGCCGACGATGGAGCATCCTTAACGACATAGACCACCTCGCCATCGTTTTCAACTGCCAGATTACGGAACACAGCATTATGCAACGTCTTGGTATACAAAGCCTCCGCACGCAACGACCAGCCATCATCCGTCGCATATCCCACAGCCACATTAGCCTTCAGATTCTGCGGATAACGGAACTTTTCGTTCATCGCATTGAGCATAAATTGCGTATTAGAGTGCGACGTAGGCGAGGGCGTAGTCGAAAACTTCGCCGCAGGCTCCACCACCTGACCTCCTTCGCTTTTAGCCGTCAGACGCAGACCCTTCTGCTCGACACCCGTATTGGAGTAGTTATTCACGATCCACACAAATGGCACCTGCCCCGTAAATACACCAACACCACCATCCACCGTGAGTTGCCCGTGCTCATAATCGCGTATCCACGAGACACCTACACGCGGTGAAATCAACAGCTGCGCACGAGGCACATCGCCTATGCGAACGCCATTTTTCTGCGCTATCGCTCCCGCATTGAACTCATCATTAGCCGTCGGCGAGTTGAAGATCAGCGGCAGGGTAGCACGCACTCCGTAAGTAAGTTGCACACCGCCACCCATCGACCAGCGATCCTGCACATAAAGACTCAACTCCGCAGCACGAAAACGCGGGCCCCACGTCGTCGAGCCCGTAACCTCGGGATCGGTGTAGTTGTACTCATATATCGAGGCCAAATCGCGCTCAAAGTCATCCACCGTATTGTAGGTATAAGTTCCGTATGCATTGGCCAGATACTTGTTGTGAATATTGTAGAACTCGTGGTGCATTCCCACCGTCAGCGAGTGGGCACCACGCTCGATAATAAGGTCGTCGGTCAGCGTCAATACATTCTGCTTCAAATCATTAATTCCAGCATAACGATTGTTTCCGATATTTATCGTCACACCACCCGTCTGTCCCGCATTGCGGATTATCACACTCGGCAGATCGCCTCCCACATCGGGTTTGCGACCATCGCCCACACGCGAAAATCCTACACGCAACGTATTGTGCAGATGGTCCGAGAGGCGCGACTCAAGCGACAGTGCCAGATAGTGCGCCGTACTGTAATTAGCGTATCCCGAGCCATTGAAGGTGAACGATGTGAGCGAGTTGGCATACTCCTCGGCTCGTGCATCCAAAAATGAGTAACTTGCCGAGAGTCGATTTCTGCTATTTATCTGCCAATCGAGCGAAGCCAGCAACGATCCCGAACGCTGCTCCACATCACGACCTCCTGTGCCGCCACCATCATATCCCGTCAACGACTTATAGCGATTTGATATTCGCATAATCTCCTCTGCATCAAGCACAACACCATCATAACCTAAATAATAGGATGAGGGCGATGATTCAAGATTATACTCGCCACTGAGGAAGAAAAATAGCTTATTCTTCACGATCGGGCCACCCAGCGTCACGCCATAAATCTGCGTCGATTGCTGCGGCAATTTCTCGCGCCTGGCGACATCCTTTCCCGCCGTCGAGCCATAGAAATCCTGATTATTATAATAGGTATATGCCGAACCCTTCAGCTCGTTCGTTCCCGACTTCGTAATTGCATTTATAGCACCTCCACCGAAGCCGCTCATTCTCACGTCGTACGACGTTACAGCCACCTCGATCTGCTCTATTGCATCGAGTGCTATGGGGTTAGCATTCGACAGGCCGCCGTTAGTTCCCGACGACGAAAGGCCATACATATCGTTATTAGCCATTCCATTGATCATAAAGGCGTTATAACGATTAGCAACTCCTCCGTACGACATACCGCCGCCCTTATTCGCCACCGCCTGCGGCATCAGTCTTACCACATCGTAGAGCGAACGCGACACGGTGGGCATCTGCGAAATTGTCTTTTCGTCAAATCGGCCCGACATCTCGCCCGATGATAGCTTCTGCACGCTCACCACAACAGCATCAATCGTCGTTGCCTCCTTCAGTACAACATCCCTCTCGCTCTGCTCACCTACGCGTAGCACCAAACCTTGCAAGCGCTCTGTCTGATAGCCGACATAGCTCACCTCAAGCGAATACCCCTCCGAAGGGCGCACTCCGTGCAACGAGTAGCGGCCATCGCGATCCGTTGCAACAGCATACTCCCGCCCCGTCTCGGGATGCGACAGCACGACGGTTGCCCCGACTAAAATTTCGTTGGATTGATTCTTAACAACACCGCGCAGAGAGGCGGTAGTGATTTGCGCCGCAGCGTACAATACGCACGACAATGCCATTATCAGGCATACAAGTTTCTTCATTACATCTCGTTAAGGGCATCTATTTACGATGCAAGTTCAACACACGTTACCCATCGCACTCATTGCGATAGCTCATCGTCACAAAAATATAAAAAAATCACTATTTTTGCATCATCTAAGCAATAAATATGGACGGTATAGTTGAATTTTTTATCGAATGGGGCTACATCGGGCTCTTCCTTTCGGCACTGCTGGCGGGTAGCATCGTACCCTTCAGTTCGGAACTTGTACTCACTGTGCTTGTGCAGATGGGTGCCGATCCTACCGTCTGCCTTATCTCGGCTTCGGTGGGCAACACTGTCGGCGGATTGGTCTGCTACTACCTCGGCTATCTTGGTAATATGGAGTGGATTGAGCGCTGGCTCAAAATTGACCACCAGAAGATGGCGCGTGTCGATGGCTTCGTGCGCAAGTACGGAGCGTGGATGGGCGTTTTCGGCGTTCTGCCGTGGGTGGGCGAGGTGATTATCGTGTTGCTTGGCCTAATGCGCGCCAACGTCTATATCACCACAGCCACAATGTTCGTCGGCAAATTTGTACGCTATCTGCTTATGCTTCTGGCCCTACAAGGCGTCAATTCACTGTTTTAACCCTCCAATATATATTAAAGGTAAAGCTCTCCACACCGTGCGAGGGCTATTTTTATCTCCCGAAATAGGCTTTTGGTGCAAAGTTTGAATATCAGCCAAATGATTAATTGGCAAACATCAAACTATGAGAAAATTTCTACTTCTAATGCTGGCTACGGCCGCATTCTTAACCAAGAGCAACGCTCAGGAGGTTGGCATCAAGACCAACTTTGCACATTGGGCCACCGCATCGCCTAACTTGGGCGTAGAGATCGGTTTGGGCAAAAAGTTTACACTCGATGTCTCGGCCGGATTCAACCCCTTCTCTTTCTCCCACAACCGCCAATGGAAGCACTGGATCGTGCAGCCCGAGCTTCGCTGGTGGACCTGCGAGCGCTTCAACGGCCACTTCCTTGCTATTCACGCCATAGGTGGCGGTTTCAACGTCGGCAACCTCTCATTCTTTCCCTTTTCGATGTGGGATGGATTGGAGAATAATCGCTACAAGGGCCACGCCGTTGGTGGAGGTCTCTCCTACGGCTACGCGTGGATGCTTGGCAAACATTGGAATCTCGAAGCCGAGATCGGTGCAGGCTATGCACACGCGTGGTACGACCAATACACCGGCTCGGAGTATAGCGAACTCGTCCGCTCCGATGCAAACAAAAACTATTGGGGTATCACAAAACTTGCCATCTCGTTGGTCTATCTATTCTAAACACACTTGACTATGAAACATATTTACAATTACTTACTCGCGCTTTCAACGATATTCATCGCCTCCACGTCAAGCGCACAGCAGGCCACCACACCAAGCGGAGTGGAGCTACAAGAGATCGAGATGTTACGGTCGGGTGATCGTCTGATCGTTGAGATGACAATGGATATTAGCCAGTTGCACGTCCGCCCCAACCGCTCACTGCGCCTTATGCCTATCGTAACTAACGGCAATGAGATAGTCCAGTTGCCAGCGGTGATCATTGACGGACGTCGCCGCCACATCGTACACGAACGTCAAAAGAGCGATATGTATGAGAGCATCAACACCTACCTCCGCCGCCACAACCGCAAGGAGCAAATCGAGCAGTACGAGGTCAACCTCCCCTTCGAGGGTTGGATGACCAACTCCGAGCTTGTGCTTCAGGAGGAGTGGTGCGGTTGCCACGACATACCGTTGAGCGGTGATATGATGGCCATCGCAGCACTTCAGAAGCCTGCTCCCGCGCGCCCTGACCTTACACAGCAAAAGCCGCAGGCGACCTACATTATGCCCGAGCCAAAGCCTACTCAAGCAATTGAGTTGCAGGAGTTCGACATCTTCTTCCCGCTCAACAAGAGCCAGATCAGCGACATGTTTATGGACAATAGCGCACAAATCAAGAACCTCCACGCCGCTCTCGCAGAGGGGAATATAAAGGCTATCCATCTTATGGGTTACGCCTCGCCCGATGGCCCTTACAACTTCAATCATTCGCTCGCAGCCAAGCGTGCCGACGCGGTTCACAAGCATCTTGCATCGGCTAATCTTCCTTCGGATATAAACATTGTAACAGGCTCTGATGCAACCAATTGGAACGAGCTAAAGAAGATGCTAAGCGACAACAAGATTACCAATTGGCAGCAGATCATTTCGGTGATTGACGATAGTTCGACCCCAGCAGCCGAGAAGAACAACGCCATCCGCACGCGCTTCCCCGATCAGTATGCTCTAATGCTCAAAAATTGGTATCCGCAGCTGCGCGTTACCGACATCAAGGTTGAGCACAAACCACAACAGCAGCTCACCGTCGCCGACGCGAAACGCATCGTAAAAGAGAATCCGCAGCAACTCTCGCTCGACGACATCTACCTCATCGCCATACGCTACGGCAAGGGTAGCAAGGAGTGGGACGAGTTGATTCTGCTGGCAGTCGAGAGCTATCCCCAGTCGGTCGAGGCCCGTATCAATGCCGCCAACGTGGCTATGGCCAATGGCGACTACTCGCAGGCAGCCTCTTACCTTCAGGGACTCTCCGACAATATCCCCGAGGCGGCCAACTCGAAAGGTATTTTGGCTATGGCCGAAGGTCGTTACGATCAGGCGATGACGCTCTTCCAAAAGGCACAGAGTGGGGGAGTGAGCGAGGCGGCCTATAACATCTCGCTACTTAAACAACTAATGAATTCACAGCAATAAAAAATAACGGCAGACCCATTGGAGTCTGCCGTTACTATATTCATTACCACCCGTTTACTCTCTTACACAGCGCACCTGCATACCATTGGCGCGATACATCTGCTTGGTAGGCTCATATCGGTTATTCACCGCACGCGTGGTATTTAGATCGAAGAAGAGCGATGTTGCCGACTCCGAACCAGCGCCCGCTGTCCAATAATATCCCGTCCAGGGCATAGGATTATGCTCGTATCCGTAGTTATTTACATTGGTCAACTCGCCATTTTGGAAGCTACGACGACCCGCGCCAGGCATAAACATCTTAACACCCGTAGCCTGATCTACAATGTGCCAGCCATACATATCCTTAACATCGACCATAGCTGCAAGATCCTCATT
>JAFOEH010000020.1 GCA_017380275.1 Alistipes sp. | reverse complement strand
GGTAAAGTAGCCGCCCGTAGAGGCCATCGTCTCGCGCCAGAGGGGGAGGAAATCGGCACTCAGCACCACTTCGCCCGACTTCTTGCCCTGCTTATTGACGGGGAAGACGAAGTGGATGTCGGGGTGGGCCAGCTGCTCCATCTGACGGCAGCTGGGACACTCGCCACACGAATCCTCGTCGGTGCGGTGGGGGCAGTTAAGGTACTGCGCATAGGCCATAGCCAAGGGCAGCGCACCCGTGCCTGCCGCGCCCGTGAAGAGCTGGGCGTGGCTGATGCGACCGCGTGAGATGCTCTCGCGCAGATGGCGTTTCAGTGCCTCGTGGCCTATTATGTCGGCAAAGCGCATATCTACTCAAAAATCTCTTTTACACTCAAAATTCTTACATCCTCGACGGGGCGGTCGAGCGAGTCGGTGGCCGAGAGCTGAATCTTATCCACAACATCCAGACCGCTTACAACGTGACCGAAGACCGTGTATTGGCCATCGAGGTGGGGCGTACCGCCCGTAGTCTTATAGACCTCGCGGATCGAGTCAGGCAGAACGACCGTGCCGTTGGTGGCCATCGTGATGCGTTGCTGCTGGGCATCGAGCTGCTTGTCGTCGAAGGTGCGGCCCCAGACGATGTAGAACTGCGTGCGTGATGAGCGACGCTCGGGATTGACTCCGTCGCCCTCGCGTGCAGCGGCCAGAGCGCCACGATGGTGGTAGAGCTTGGGGAAGACAATCTCGGCAGGGATATCCTCCCAATAGCGGGGATCGCCCGTCTCCTCGCCCTCGGCGTTGAACTCGCTGCCCGAGATGTCGCGCGTGCGGGGATCACCGCCCTGAATCATAAAGTTCTCGATGACGCGGTGGAACAGCAGCGAGTCGAAGTAGTGCTCCTCGACAAGTTGCATAAAATTATCGCGGTGGCCGGGGGTAAGATCGCTCAGCTCCAGAACGATGTTGCCAGCCGTAGTCTGCATCTCAACACGTCGCGGCTTGCTCACCTCGGCCTGCGAGCCACAAGCCACCATAGCGGCAGCCACTACAAGTCCCAAAAATATCTTTCTCATTTTGAATTTTGCAGGCGTAACGCCTGTTTTGCATTATTTATTTCGTTAAAATTATTTTCCGGTCGAGCCGAATCCGCCTGCGCCGCGCTCGGTAGAGCTGAGCTCCTCCGCAGCCTCCCACTCAATCTGCTCATAGCGGGCAACGATCATCTGCGCGATGCGCTCGCCAGCCTCGATGGTGAAGGGCTCGTTGCTGAGATTGACCAAAATAACCTTGATCTCGCCACGATAGTCGGCATCGATAGTGCCGGGCGAGTTGAGCACCGTTATGCCGTGCTTGGCAGCCAGGCCACTGCGGGGGCGAATCTGCATCTCACAACCCTCGGGAAGCTCGACAAAGAGGCCCGTGGGGATCATAGCTCGCTCCAGCGGCTGGAGCGTTACGGGCTCGTCGAGATTGGCGCGGATATCGAGGCCCGCAGACAATGGAGTTTGGTACTCGGGAAGCGCAAAGCGCGATTTATTAACGATTTTTACCTTCATATCTGTTCATTTTTTGGTTTATCTTTTTCGGTGCAGGGCCGAGCCGACAAGGCCCTTAATATCGATCTTCTCGCGCCAGATGGCATAGGCAACAAAGAGCGAGAGGATAACTACATTCACGCCAAAGGCCATCGTCTTCGACAGATGCGGCAGCAGCGCCTCGCTCAGCAGGAAGAGCGCAAGGCCCAGTACCACATACTCCACGATGCGGCCGACGTCGTAGGGCGTGGGGAAGTAGCGACGATTGAGATAGTAGCTCACGCCAACCATCGCAGCCTCGGCCACAAAGCGTGCCCACGCAGCGCCATAGTAGCCCCAACGGGGGAGCAATGCCACGTTGGCAACGACCGTAACGGCCAGACCCACGAAGGTGACGTAGATGGCGAAACGCGTCTTCTCCTCGCGTTTATACCAGAACGAGAGGTTGAGCCACACGCCTGCCAGCACGTTGGCACCCAGGATGACGGGCAGGATATAGATACCCTCGCGGAAGTCGCGGCCCACGATCAGCGCAAACACATCGCGGAAGAGTGCAATGCCGAGGAAGATCATCATCGAGGCCATCATATAGTACTTCAGCGCGGCAGCGTTAGACTCGACGAACTCCTCCTTGGTAAAATTCGAGAGGAAGAAGGGCTCGGCCGCGAGGCGGTACATCTGCGTGAAGAGTGTCATCACAACGGCGATCTTCGTAATAGCGCCATAGATGCCGAGCTGTGCCATCGAGATATCCTCGGGCAGCAGGTATTTGATCATCTGGCGGTCGATAAACTCGTTGGCCGTACCGGCAATGCCACCAATGAGCAGCGGCAGCGAGTAGGCAAAGATGCGGCGCAGCTGTGCGGGGTCGATGCGGGGGATGGTACGATCGGTGGTGGGGAGGATAAGCAGCAGCGTAGCCACACTCGCCACAAGATTCGTGACGAACACCCATCCTACGCCAAACTCCGACTCAAAGAGTCCCGTCGCCTGAAATGCTACGGCCAGACCAACATTTATCACCACGTTGCAGGCCTTCAGCGAGACGAACTTCAGCGCTCGGCCCTGCTCCCTAAGACGCGAGAAGGGGATCATCGTGGCCACATCGAACAAAATTATCGAAGCCACCAGCACCACATACTCCTCGTTGCCGACGTAAGCCTCGCCCATCAGACGGGCGATATCCTCGCGTAGCAGCACCACACAGACAAAGAAAATCGAGGCAGCGACGAGCGTAGCGCCCCACGTCGTGGCGAAGAGGTGGCGCTTGCGCTTGCTTATCTCGGCCTCAGTGCCGCCCTCGGCATCGGCCTTGGCAGCGAAGCGGAAGTAACTCGACTCCATACCCATCGAGAGCACAACCAGCGCAAAGGGAATCAGCGCATATACATCGGTCACAACACCATAGGCCGCCTGCCCGAACACGCGCGTATAGAGCGGCGTGAGCAGGTAACTCAGCAGGCGCACGACGATGGTGCTGATGCCGTAGATGGCGGTCTGTTTGGCTAATTTCTCGAGCATTTTTCGTGGTTTGGTTTCGGGCACGGGAGGGAGTTTTTAGGCCACACACTCACGCGCGCGACGCATAATCGCACGCAAGCGCAACGTACGCCCACGCGCATAATGCGCATTATAACCTGCAAAGATATAAATTTTATTGGATTTTCGATGGGTTTCGGGGTTTTTCGGTCGAAATGGTGGAAAAGTAGCGCAGCAGGGGAGAATCTGTGGAGGTTCAAGATTTGTCAAAAATCAGGACGCCGCCGAGGGTATTGAGAGCGAGGAAGTTAGGAATGATGGACTAAAATATTTGATAAATAATTGAATTTTTATTGTTAAAATACTT